>JANOEG010000098.1:0-5272 GCA_031413095.1 Burkholderiales bacterium
GGTTCGGCCAGGCGGACCTCGAAGCGGTAGCGATCGATCGTGCGCAGACCGTCAACCGGCGCGTCGTACGGAAACGGCGTGCGTGCGGCCAGCACCTTCTTGCGCAGCTCTGACAAGCCGAGCACCTTGGCGTTTTCGAACAGGTACAGGCGCTCGGTCTTCACCCCCGGGTCGTAGAAGCGTTTGATCGCATACACATAGTCGGCAGCCACCAGTTCGCGCCGCTGGCCTTTGAAGACCGGATCGTCGGCGAAGAAGATGCCGGGCCGGATCGTGAAGACAAAGTGCTTGAAGTCGGCCGAAACCTCCGGCAGCGCCACCGCGGTCTGCGGCATCAGGCGCGGCGGCGAGGCCAACGGATCAAACGTCAGCGGCGACTCGAAGATCAGATCGCAGATGATCAACGATGAGTTGTCGGCGATCTGCACCGGATCAAATCCGACCTCGGCGGTGTTGAACGCTGCGCGCAGGACTTTGCGCGTCGGAGCTGATGGTGATTGCGCCAGCGCGGCGGCCGGTGCGATGCCCGCGGCGGCAAGGAGGTCGCGCCGCTTCATGGCATGGGCTCAGTGCACCGGCTTCTTCGACATGTCCACATCGACCATGTGCATCCACTCCTGCCAGAACAGCGGGCGCTTGAAGCCGATCACCCACGGGTGCCACAGGTCGGTGGACTTGCGATGGCCCAAGCCCTTGTACGGCATGTACGCCACACCGATCTCTTGCGCTTCCTTGAACAGGGCCTTGCGCTCGGGCCCGTCGGGCAGCGCCGAGAGTAGCTTGTAGATCTCGTTCATGCGCGTGTTGTTGAAGCGCGCCTGGTTCTGGCCGCCGATCTGCGTGCCGTCGAAGCGCTGCAACGAGCCCTGGCCGTCGGGGTCGGCCGCCGAGCCGGCCAGCGACCAGACCTGCAGCTTGCCGGCGCGTGACTGCTTCAGGCTCTCGGCGAACTTCTGCACGCTGAACACGGTGCGGATGCCGATCGCGTCCATGTTCTTCTTCCACAGCGTGTCGTACTCGCGGTAGATCTGCTCGGGCAAAGTGGAGCGCGTGATCAGCAGCGGCTTGCCGTCGGGCAGCTCGCGCCAGCCGTCGCCATCGACGTCCTTGTAGCCGAACAGGTCGAGCAGCGCTTTCGCGCGCGCCGGATCGTGGTCGCCCATCTCGCTCTTGAAGGTCGGGTCGTAGCCGTAGGTGTGCGGCACCAGGATCGATTGCGCCGGAATGGCCTGCCCGCGGCGGATCGTGCGGATCTCGCGCTCGACGTCGTAGGCCAGGCCGATCGCCCGGCGCAGCGCCACTTTGTCCGCCGAGTAGCCGCCGACGGTTGGATCGTCCATGTTGAAGTACACATAGCCGACGTCGGAGTTGACCTGTTGCCGGCCGACGATGCCGCGCTTGGCCAGGTTGGGGGCGACCTTGCCGTTGGGCATCGCCTGGTTGACGAACTCGCCCGGCACCGAGCCGGTGGAGGTGCCCAGGATGTCGACCTGTGCGTTCAGGAACGACAGCCAGAACGGCTGGTTCTCGGGGATGACGGCGATGCGCACTTCGTCGACCATCGGGATCTTGCGGCCCTTCATCTGCGCGAGGATCTGCTGGCCGAGCGCATCGTCGGCCGCGGGCCGTTCGTCATAGAGCACCTCGCGGTAGTCAGGGTTGCGTTCGAGCACGATCAGCGAGCTGCGCCGCCACTGCTTGAGCCTGAACGGCCCCGTGCCGACGGGGTGCTCGTCGATCTTGTCGCCGTAGAACTCGACCACTTCGCGTGCTTGCGCTCCAGTGAGGTCGGAGCCGGTCAGGATGCCGGTGATCAACCGCGGCCGCGGGTCTTTCAGCTTGTACTGGATGGTGTAGCGGTCCAGCGCCTGCAGGCCTTCGATGGGCGCGTCGTAGTCGAAGGGCTTCTTGCCGTCGAGCGCTGCTTTGCGCTGCTCGGCCAGGCCGAGCAGCGCGTAGGTCTCGATCCAACTCCACAACGGGCTGCGGTTGGCCGGGTCGGCGATGCGCTGGAACGGGTAGATGAAATCCTGCGCCGTGACTTCGCGCTTCTTGCCCTTGAAGGCCGGGTCATCCTGAAAGTAGATGCCGGGCTTGATCTTGACCGTCCAGGTGCGGAAGTCGGCCGAGGGCACCGGCATGCCGTCAGCGATCAGCGGCTTGGGCGTGGCCGGCCGTGCCAGGTGGTCGTAGGTGTAGAGCGCTTCGAACAGGTGCGAGGTGATGGCGCGCGAGTAGAGGTCGCTGACCTTGGCGGGGTCGATCGTTGTTTCGGCGTTGGCGAAGGCGATGTTGAGGACTTTGCGATCCTGTGCCAAAGCCGCAAAACTCAGCGCGAGGCCGAGCGCGAGCGCGCTCGCTGCGCGAAAGAAGTCCTTCGTCATCTTCATCCTCATTGCGGCGGCGTTGCCTCGATGTCCACGTACCGCCACCAGTCACGCAGGAATGGGTGGCGCTTGTAGCCGACGAGCTGCGGCTGCAGCAGGTCGGTGGCGATGCGGTGCGCGCTGACCTTGTAGGGCATGTAGACGATGGCCAGTTGTTTGGCGTCGCGCATCAGCGCCTCGCGCTCGGGGCCATCGGGCATCACGGCCAGGCGCTCGTAGAGCGCGTTGAACGCCGGCAGGTCGAAACGCGCATGGTTGGCCTGACCCTTGTTCGGACCGTAGAGCAGATCAAGAAAGTACTGGCCGTCAGGTGTGGTGGCGCCCCAGGCCACGCCCCACATCATCAGCTTGCCGGCGCGGCTTTGCTTCAACTGCTCGGGCCACTTGGCGATGCGGAATTCGATTTTCACGTTGACCGCGTTCATTGCCTTCTGCCACAAGTCTTGCTGCGTGCGTGAGAGCTGGTCAGGCTGCGACGAGTATTCGAGCAACAGCGGCGCGCCGTCGGGCAGGTCGCGCCAGCCATCACCGTTTTTGTCGGTATATCCGTAAAGGTCGAGCAGCGCCTTGGCGCGCGGCACGTCGTACAGGCTCATCTCGGTCTTCAGCTTGGCGTCGTAGCCTGACAGCAGCGGCGGGATGATGCTTTGCGCCGGAATCGCCTGGCCGCGGCGCAGCACGGTGATCTCGCGCTCGCTGTCGTAGGCCAGCGCGATCGCGCGGCGCAGCGCCACCCGCTCGGGCGTGTAGCCCCCGACCACCGGGTGCTCCATGCCGAAATAGACCAGCGTCGAATCGACCAGCGGCACGCGCTCCATGCGCAGGCCCTGCTTGGCAAGGTTTGGTGCGAGCCTGCTGTTCGGCGTGGCGATGGTGGCGAACTCGTTGGGCAAGCGGTCGATCATGTCGTGCTCGCCGTTCAGAAACGCCAGCCAGCGCGGCTGCGTTTCTTCGATGATGCTGATCTCGACACGATCAACGAACGGCACGCGCTTGTTGACGAGCTTGGCAGCGATGGCCTGCGCGCTGGCGTCATCGGCCGCCGCCTCTTCGTCATACGGGTCGTCGCGGTAGTTCGGGTTGCGCTCGAGCACGATCTTGGCGCTGCGCCGCCACTCGGCCAGGCGAAACGGCCCGGTGCCCACCGGGTGCTCCATCTCCTTGCCGGCGTAGGCCTCCACTACTTCGCGTGCCACCGCGCCCAGCACGGCGCCTTCGGCGAACGCGTAGTACAGGCGCGGTGAAGGTTGCGCCAAGCGCACCTCGAAACTGTAGCGGTCGAGTGTGCGCAGGCCTTCGACCTCGGTGTCGTACGGAAACGGCGTCTTGTCGGCAATCACCTTCTTGCGCAATTCCGACAGGCCGAGGATCTTCGCGTTCTCCAACTGGAACAGATTGGGGCTCTTGAACTTCGGGTCGTAGTGGCGCTTGACGCTGTACACGTAGTCGGCCGCGACCAGCTCTCGCTGCTGTCCCTTGAACACCGGGTCGTCGGCAAAGTAGATGCCGGGCTTGATGCGAAAAACGAAGTGCTTGCCGTCGTTGCTGATCTCGGGCAGCGCCGTCGCCGTCTGTGGCTTGAACTTCGCCGGCCGGGCCAGGTAGTCGTAGGTCAGCGGCGCTTCGAAGATGTTCGAGGCGACCGTGCGCGAGTACAGATCGGAAATCTGCGCTGGGTCGAAGCCGGTTTCAGCGATGGGAAAAGCGTAGCGGAGCACCTTCTTCGGTGCTTGCGCGGCAGCGCTGCCACACGACAGCGCGAGGCTCGTGGCCAGCGCCAGCAGCAGGGACGTTTTCATGGCTCTTGGGTGCGAGCAGCGGAAGCGTGCAGTCTATCGAGACGCCAAACCCTAGAACGGCACGGGCAAATGCGGGTGAACCCGCGCCCGGCCGCGCCCTACACTCGCGCGTCTTTTGCAGGCCTCCACAAGGGGCTGATTCAACATGGCGGCCTATCTGATCCGGCGCCTGTGGCAAATGGTGCCGACCTTGTTCGGCGCCGTGCTGCTGGTGTTCTTTCTCTTCAAGTACTTCGGCAGTGACCCGGCCGAAATCCTCGGCGGCCTGAACGCCACGCCGGAACAGATCGCGGCCATCCGGCAGACGCTCGGCCTCGACCAGCCGTGGTGGACGCAGCTCGGCATCTACCTGAAGAACATCGTCACCTTCGATTGGGGCAAGAGCTGGGCCACCAACGAGTCGGTGGCCAACCTGTTCGCCTCGCGCCTGCCGGCCACGCTGACGGTGATGATCCCGATCCTCTTGCTCGACGTGCTGCTGGCGCTGCCGATCGCGATGTGGGTCGCCTACCGCCGCGGCTCGCTGGCCGACCGCACGATCATGATCATCACGACGATTGCGCTGTCGATCAGCTTTCTCGTCTACATCATCGTCGGCCAGTACGTCTTCGGTTTTCAGCTCGGCTGGTTCCCGGTGCAGGGCTGGAGCGACAGCCTGTGGACCAACCTCGTCACCTATGCCCCGCTGCCGGTGCTGCTGGCGGTGATGGTGGGGCTGGCGCCGCAGACGCGGCTGTACCGCACGTTCTTTCTCGATGAGCTTGGCCACGACTACGTGCGCACTGCGCGCGCCAAGGGCCTCACCGAAAACGTGATTCTGTTCAAGCACGTGCTGCGCAACGCGATGATCCCGATCCTGACCAACCTCGGGCTGCAACTGCCGGGCATCTTTGTCGGTGCGTTCTTGATCGAGGTGTTTTTCTCGATCCCAGGTCTGGGACGCGAGGTCCTGCTGGCGGTCAACCGCAGCGACTACCCGGTGATCCAGGCGGTGACCATCTACGTGGCCGTGCCGGGTGGCCTCGTCGAACGACATGCCGAGCAGCAGCACGGTCGCAACGCCGTGAGCGACGGTCCACAGGGTGA
>JANOEG010000099.1:0-4315 GCA_031413095.1 Burkholderiales bacterium
CGCTTGTCAATCCCCCGCGTTTGAGTCGCTGGGCTCCCACAGAGCGCGCGCACCACGGGGTTTCACAGCACGCGTCGATAGAATGATTTGCACCTTTTCACAGGCATTTCATGAGCGCGGTAGTCTGTAGCGACGTCAACACATCGTGCCTCGAGCTGAAGAGCGCGGCGCTGACGTTGATGGCCCTGATGCTGAAGACAACCGATCTGGCGCAGCTTGCCGAGGGCCTGTCGCATCGCGCCGGCGCGATGCCCGGTCTGTTCGACGACGAGCCGGTGGTGGTGGACTTGTCGTTCGTGCGCGAGGCCGAAGCATCGATCGACTTCGACGTCCTGGTCGTGCTGCTGATGCAACACGGCATGCGGCCGGTTGCCGTGCGCGGCGGGAGTGCCGAACAGATGGCGGCGGCGCTGGCATCCGGCTTGCTCGAAGCGCCAGAAGGCGCACGGCCCGCACTGCGCGAGGTGCCGACCCCCGAAGTGGTTGAACGCATCGTGGAAAAAATCGTCGAGGTGCAGCTGGCGCCCTTGCCGCCGCTGGTGATCGACAAGCCGCTGCGCTCCGGCCAGCAGGTCTATGCACAGGGCCGCGACCTGATCGTGCTGGCGCTGGTGAGCTTCGGCGCCGAAGTCATCGCCGACGGCCACATCCACATCTACGCGCCGCTGCGCGGCCGGGCCCACGCCGGCAAGAGCGGCAACACCGAGGCGCGCATCTTCTGCCACTGCATGGAGGCGCAGGTGCTGGCGATCGCCGGCGTTTTTCGCACCACCGACGTGCCGCTGCCCGACGACGTGGTTGGCCACGCGGCAATGGTGCGGCTCGATGGCGAGCAGCTCGCCATCGAGCGCCTCGGTTGATCCAATACAAAACGCAAGAGGGAAATGTCCTGATGGCCACCAAGATCATCGTCGTCACGTCGGGCAAGGGCGGCGTCGGCAAGACCACCACCAGCGCCAGCTTCGCGTCGGGCCTGGCGCTGCGCGGCCACAAGACCGCGGTCATCGACTTCGACGTCGGCCTGCGCAACCTCGACCTGATCATGGGATGCGAGCGCCGCGTGGTTTATGACCTCATCAACGTCATCCACGACGAGGCCAAACTGACCCAGGCGCTGATCAAGGACAAGCACACCGACAACCTGGTTGTGCTCGCGGCCTCGCAAACGCGTGACAAGGAAGCGCTGACCAAGGAAGGCGTCAAGCGCGTGCTCGATGAGCTGACCGAGATGGGCATGGAGTACATCATTTGCGACTCGCCGGCCGGCATCGAAACCGGCGCGCTGCTGGCGATGCACTATGCCGACGAGGCCATCGTCGTCACCAACCCCGAGGTCTCGTCAGTGCGCGACTCGGATCGCATCCTCGGCATGCTGGCCTCGAAGACGCAGCGAGCGATCGACGGCAAGGAGGCTGTGCGCGAGCATCTGCTGATCACGCGCTATGACCCGGCGCGCGTATCGAATGGGCAGATGCTGTCGGTGGACGACATCCAGGACATCCTTCGCATCCCGCTGATCGGCGTCGTGCCGGAGTCGGAGACCGTTCTCAACGCGTCGAACCAGGGCGTGCCGGTCATCCACATGAAAAACAGCGCGGTGGCCGAGGCCTACAAGGACGTGGTGCGGCGCTTCCTCGGCGAGAGTCGCGAAATGCGTTTCCTGCAGCAGACGCGGCCGACGTTCTTTCAGCGTCTGTTCGCGAAGGCGTCGGCGTGATGTCCTGGCTCTCCCTCCTCTTCGGGCAGAAAAAAAAATCGGCCAAGCTCGCCAAGCAGCGCCTGCAGATCGTGCTCGCGCACGAGCGCAGCGCGCGCGGGCTGCCCGAGTACCTGCCGACGCTGCAGCGCGAGCTGCAACTTGTCGTGGCCAAGTACGTCAACGTGCAGCCGCGCGAGGTCAGCGTGCGCATCGGCCACCCGCGGCACGCGCCCGAAGGGCTCGAAGTGCGCATCGAGCTGCCGCAGCCTGCGCACGCCTGAAGTCGGCCTGCGCGGCGCAGGGTTTGCGGCTCAGTTCGCCGCGCGTCGGCCGAGCGACACCGCGTAGGCACCGGCCCGCGCGGCCAGCACCGGGTCGGCGCTCGCAGCCAGGCCGGCCGGCAGCACCACCGGCAGGAACGTCTCGCGGTCGCAGGTCTGGTCGGTGATGCGCTCGATGGCGAGCCGCCCCATGTTGATCTCGGCCCGATCGGCCGGCCACGGCTCGGTCGGATCGGTGAGTTGGTCGGCGGGCAGCGCCAGTTGCGCGATCACGTTGAACGCCACCGGCCCCTTACCGACGCGCTCTGCAAACTCGGCGCGCAGGAAGTCCGCGCCCTTGGCCTTGGCCTCGTCTTCGGTCAGGCCGACGCGGCCCGCCACCGGCTCGAAGCGCCAGCGCAGCGGCTGCGTCTTGGCGGCGGCATTGGTGGCGATGAAGGCATTGGTGCTGAAGTACGGCACCGTGCCGAAGCTCGCCGGCACCGGCTGGCTGGCGAGGTAGGCCCCCTGCTTGGTCGTCGCCGGATTCGCTTTCGAGAACGCTGCGATGGCTTCGGCATTCATCCGGCCCGTCGCCGGGTCGGGCGCGCGCACCTTCATGAACTCGACGAACTGCGCCGGCGTCTGCGCGAAGAAATGCGGTGCCGAGACAAAGACCCAGTCAAGCCGCTCGCTGCCGTCGCTGACGCGAACCGCGATGCCGCGCACCGACTTCGCGTTGTCGGGCGCTTTCGGGTTGCCACCGCCGACCGAGAAGCGGCCGATCAGCGGCGAGCGCTTGCCGGGCTGGAACATCGCAGCGCGCGTCACGGCAGCCGCGCCCGCAGACGCTTCGAACTGGCCCGCGAAGCAGAAGCCTTTGGCATGCGAGGCGCGCACCTTCTGGTTGCCAAAGACGCCGTTGAGCGCATCGACCAGATCGGCCGGAGGCGTGTCGGCGACGGTGGCGGCCATGGGCTTGGCCATCGCCGGGCTCGGCGACGCCGTAGCGCTGGGTGGGTTGGTGCTGGCGCAACCGGCGGCTGTGCCGACGAGCGCCACAGCGATCAGGCAGCGGGTCTGGCCAGAGAACTTTCCGTGCATGGGGGTACTCCTGAGAAGACGGAAGCAAGTTGGTGTGACGTCGTGCAGACCGGAAACTGCCACCCGCTGCCGTGCGCATCGCGGCGCGGCAGCAGCGGCCGAGAGCACCGATCGCCCTATAGTCGCCATGCACACCTGCTTCTTACACCCCTGGGTTTTCGATTTCGCGCACACTGTGCGTCTCGCACGCCGATTCAGTGCTTTAGGAGACTGACGATGAAAAATTTCCTGTGGACGGTGGCCATGTCCATCGGCCTGGCCTTCACGGTGGCGCCGATCGATGCCGAAGCCAAACGCCTGGGCGGTGGCAAGTCGTCGGGCATGCAGCGCAGCGCGCCGGACAAGCCCGCGCAAAGCACACCGGCGACACCGAACAACGCTGCCACGCCCGCAGCGGCGCCTGCAACGGCCGGCGCTGCCGCCGCCGCGGCGCCGAAGCGCTCGTGGATGGGCCCGATCGCCGGCCTCGCTGCCGGCCTCGGCTTGGCCGCGCTGTTCAGCCACTTCGGCATGGGCGAGGGCCTGGCCAATTTCGTGATGATGGCTTTGCTGGCCGTGGCTGCGTTCTTCGTCATCCGCCTGCTGATGCGGCGCTTTGCTGGCGGCGGCGCACAACGTCCGGCGATGGCGATGGCCGGCGCGGGTGCTGGCGCCGGGGTGGCTGCGGTGCGGCCCGCGCCGCCGACGAGCTTCGTCGATGAACGCCCGGGCATGCAGCGCAACGCTGCTCCCCCAGTGACCATCGGCTCAGCGCTGACGCCGCCGCTGGCGGTGCCGGGCCTGGCCACTGCAGCCGCGGCGCCGATGCTGCCAGCCAACTTTGATGGCGAAGGCTTCGAGCGCCTGGCCAAGATGCTGTTCATCCGCCTGCAAGCGGCCAACGACAAGGCCGACCTGAACGATTTGCGCAACTTCACCACGCCCGAACTCTTTGCCGCGCTGCGCATGGACTTGCACGACCGCGGCGACAACGAGCAGCAGCACACTGACGTCGTCAAGGTCGATGCGCAGCTGATCGACTTCGCGCAAGAAGCCGAGCAGCAGATCGTCAGCGTTCGCTTCACCGGCCAGGTGAAGGAAGAAGCCAACGCCGACGCGACGCCGTTTGACGAGGTCTGGCATGTGGTCAAGCCGCTCGACGACAGCCGTAGCTGGGCGATCGCGGGGATTCAGCAGCGGCAGTAACTGCGGCGGCTGTCAGCCGCCCGATCGCTTGGCGGCGATGCCCTCGGCCAGCAGCAAGGAGATCATG
>JANOEG010000100.1:0-1706 GCA_031413095.1 Burkholderiales bacterium
CGCCGACGGCACCGGCTTCAAAGGCGGCATCGACTCCCAGCGGCCGCTCTACCCGGCGATGCTTGCGACGCTCTACGCCTTCACCGGACACTCATTGCTGGCAGCCAAGGTGCTGAACGCCTTCTGGCTCGCGCTGTCCGCGGCCGCCGTGGGCGCGCTTGGAATCCTCGGCGGATCCCGAATGGCAGGACTCGCGGGCGCGATCGCCGTCCTCATCGGCGAGGACAGCGTCCTGTTCTCGCGTTTGCTCCTCACCGAGACTGGCGGCACCGCCTTTGGCGTGGCCTCCGTGCTCGCCTTGTCCCTGGCCCTGGCTTCGCCAAAATGGTGGCGAATCGTGCTCGCGGCATTGCTCCTGGCCTTCGCAAACCTGACGTCCGGCTTCGGCCTGCTTTCACTGATCGGCTACGGCCTGGTCGCCCTCGTCACCTGGCGGCAGCGGCAGGGCCTGAAGCGCGCGGTGGCTCAAAGCCTTCTGCTCGCCGGGCCACGGCCTTGAACGTGCGCACGAACGAGCCGCGGCGGGCGACGGCTTCCTTGAGGCTGGCGCCCGCGTTTTCGTCATTCACAGCGGCTGCCCCACCGGCACGCCAGCGACCTTGCCCTTGACCTCGAAGAAGGTGTAGGACAACGTGATCGTCGTCACGTCCTTCGGTAGCTTCGGGTCGATGACAAAAGCCACCGGCCATTGTTTCTTCTCGCCCGGTGCCAGGATGTACTCGTTGAAGCAGAAGCACTCGAGCTTGTTGAAATGCGGGCCGGCCTGCATCGGCGCGTAGCTCGGAATCGCCTGCGCAGCCATGGTCCGGTTCTGCATGTTCTGGAACTCGTACATCACGGTGGCCAGTTCGCCCGGATGCACTTGCAGCGAACGCTGCGCCGGCTTGAACTCCCACGGCCCGCGGGCGTTGGCGTCGAACTCGACAGTGATGGTGCGCGTGCGGTCGATCTGCGTGTTCGGCGCGACGGTCTTCTTGCCGATGGCCGACGTGGTCTGCTCGGAGACAGACAGCACGTTGATGCCCAGCGCGTTGCAGATCGCGCGGTACAGAGGCACCAGCGCATAGCCGAAGCCGACCATCAGCGTCGCGATCAGCACGAGCTTGATCATGAGCTGCCGGTTGTCGCGCAGAAGCCGCTTGTTCATCTGAACAGAACCATCTTGGCGATGAAGCCGAGCGCAAACGCTATCGCCACCGAAGCCAGGATCAAGCCCAGCTTTCGGTTGGCCTTGCGTTGCTCGTCGCTCTGAGACATCAGTAGCCCAGCACCTTTGTCGCCGCGTTGTTCAGCTTCGGCGGCGTTTCGAAGGTGTGCCACGGTGCGGGCGACGGCACTTCCCATTCCAGGCCTTCGGCGCCAGCGCCGTCCGGATCGTTCCACGGCCGCTGCGACGCCGGCTCGCCCTTGCCGCGCATGCACGGCAGAACAACGAAGACGAAGAAATAGACCTGCGTCAAGCCGAAGCCGAACGCGCCGATCGACGCGATGGCGTTGAAGTCGGCGAACTGCATCGGGTAGTCGGCATAGCGGCGCGGCATGCCGGCCAGACCGAGGAAGTGCATCGGGAAGAAGGTGATGTTGAAGAAGATCAACGAGGCCCAGAAGTGCACCTTGCCGCGGAACTCGTTGTACATCACGCCCGTCCACTTCGGCACCCAGTAGTAGAAGCCGGAGAAGAGGCCAAACAGCGAGCCGGCAACGAG
>JANOEG010000101.1:0-3997 GCA_031413095.1 Burkholderiales bacterium
TACTTGTCGCGTGTGGCATGCCGGCATTCGTGGCCGGCATGGCGGAAGACCTGACCAAGACGATGTCGCCGCGCCGGCGACTGTTCGCCACAGCGCTGTCGGCGTGCTTGGCGATCTGGCTGCTCGACGGCGTGATCCGGCGTACCGACATCCCCGGGGTGGACACGCTGATCGCGATGTATCCGCTTGCGGTAGCACTGACCATCTTCGTCGTCACGGGCGTCGCGAACTCGGTCAACATCATCGACGGCTTCAATGGCCTGGCTTCGATGTGCGTGCTGATCATGCTGCTGGCGCTGGCGTATGTGGCGGGCCAGGCGGGCGACGTCGTGATGCAGACGATTGCATTCGCCGTGGCGGGCGCTGTGATGGGTTTCTTCGTCTGGAACTTCCCCGTGGGCCTGATCTTCATGGGCGACGGTGGGGCGTACTTCCTAGGATTCTTGCTGGCCGAGGTGAGCATCCTGCTGCTCAATCGCAACGCCGGCGTGTCACCGATGTTTCCGCTGCTACTGTGCGCCTACCCGATCTTCGAGACGATCTTCACGATTTATCGGCGCAAGGTCGTGCAGCGTGTTGCCGCTGCGGTGCCGGATGGAATTCACCTGCACACACTGGTCCACCGGCGGTTGGTTCGCTGGACCTTGGAAAGCAACCCCGAGCGCAGGCGCCTGAGGCGACGCAATTCCATGACCTCACCCTACCTCTGGATGCTGTGTCTTTCGTCCGTCATCCCGAGCGTGCTTTGGTGGCATAGCACGGCAATCCTGTCGTGGTTCTTGCTGGCTTTTGTCATTGCATACGTGTGGATCTACGCGCGCATCGTGCGCTTCAAGACGCCGCGTTGGATGGTCTTTCGGCGAACTCGATAGCCGGCGCTCAAGGCTTGGCGTATTCGGGCACAAGCTTGTGCAGCACCTCACGGCAGACCGATGGCGCCACTGCGCTGTCCACCGCCTCGAACCTTGACAGTACGTCGTGCAGCCATGCCCCGCTGGCCGGCTCGTGCAATTTAGCGGTGCGCAGACGCGGATGCGCAGATGGCAGGGTCTTGTCGGCGTCGGCCAGCAGCTCCTCATACAGCTTCTCGCCCGGCCTCAAGCCGCTGAAGACGATGGCGATCTCGCCTTCGCGATGCCCTGAAAGCCGGATCAGGTCCCGCGCCAGATCGACAATTTTCACCGGCTCGCCCATGTCGAGCACGTACACCTGCCCCGTATGTGCCAGCGCGGCCGCCTGCAACACGAGCTGCGCCGCCTCGGGAATGGTCATGAAGTAGCGCGTGATGTCGGGGTGTGTCACCGTCACCGGACCGCCCTTGGCAATTTGCTCCTTGAACTTCGGGATCACGCTGCCGCTCGACCCCAGCACGTTACCGAAGCGCACCGCGGCGAACATGGTTCGATGGCTCTGCGTGGCCATGTGCGAGAGCACCATCTCGGCGGCGCGTTTGCTCGCGCCCATCACGTTCGTCGGGTTCACCGCCTTGTCGGTGGAGATCAGCACAAAGCGTTCGGCGCCCGACTGCGCAGCGGCGGTGGCGGCGTGCCACGTGCCCAGCGTATTGTTCTGCAGTGCCATCCAGGCGTTCTCGTCCTCCATCAGCGGTACGTGTTTGTAGGCCGCAGCGTGGAAGACAAGATGCGGCCGATGGGTGCTGCAAACATGGTTGATCTGCGCAAGGCTCTTCACGTCGCCAATCAAGCGCACGAGCGGCAGCTGAGGATGCAGCTCCATGAGTTGCTGGTCAATCTGATACAGCGCGAGTTCGCTCAGCTCGAACAGCACCATGCGCGCTGGGCCGTAGCGGGCGATTTGACGACACAACTCCGCCCCGATTGAGCCACCAGCCCCCGTCACGAGCACGGTCTTGCCGGAAATCAGCCCGGCGATTCCGGCTTCGTCCAGGTGCACCGGCTCGCGGCCGAGCAGGTCTTCGGGCTCGATGTTGCGAACCCGCTCGATGCGTGCGCTGCCGTCCTGCAAGTCGCTGGCCGACGGCACTGTCAAGATCGGCAATTCTGTGGCTGCGGCCAGCTCGATGGCCTTGCGGCGCTGCGCGGCAGTGGCTCCAGGCAAAGCAACGATCACGTGGGTGGCTCCGGCACGAATCTCCGGCTTGACCACGTCTGCTAGATCGCCCAGCACCACAACGCCACCGATGCGCGCGCCGCGCTTGTTGGGGTCATCGTCGAGAAGGCCAAGCACGATCCAACCTTGCCGATGAATGCTCGTGAGCAGAAGCTTCGCGGCCTCGCCGGCGCCCATCACGATGGCGCGGCGTACCTCGGCGTCGCTGCCCGTGATCTGCGAGCGCGCGTGCTCGTACAGCATGCGGTAGCCCACACGCACCATGCACAGACCGATAAGCGCCACAAACGGGTGCAGCGCCAGCAAAGCACGCGGCACTTCGGTGAGCTGTGCCATCATTACAGCGACTGCGCACAGCAGCCCGCTGGCGACGCACGCCAGCGTCAACCGTTTGATCTCGCCGAAGCCCGAAAAACGCCACATGCCTCGCGGGATGCCGGCCAGCGCAAAAACTCCGAGGTAGAGCGCCACCACCGCTAACATAACCCACGTGTCATAGGCTGGTCGCGCACTCCACCAGCGCTCGAAGCCGAGCCGGAACAGGTAGGTGGCGTTCCAGCAGATCGCGATCATCAATCCGTCGATCAAGAGCGACAGCGTTCGGCGATGCGGGCGCACGCGCGTCAGAGCGCGGTCGAGTCGATGCCAGACGGTCAGGTTCGAGGTCATCTTCCGCTCGGCACCAGCTTCAGCGCAACACAAGCGCTTTGAGGGTTGCGCCAATCAGTCGCAGGTCGGTGCACAGTGACATCTGGTCCACGTACGCTTCGGCGTAACGCAGCTTGGCGGGCATAACAACCTCGACATACTCACGCTCGGGGTCGGTGGCACCAGCCAGCAACGTCGCTTCGTCGCGATACGCAACCGAAGCCATGTCGGTGATGCCCGGACGCACCGAGAGGATCTTGGCGCGCAGGCCGACTGGATACAACGCCACATAGTCCGGCACCTCGGGCCGAGGGCCCACCAGGCTCATCGTGCCACGCAATACGTCGATCAATTGCGCCAACTCGTCGAGCTTGGTGCGGCGCAGCCAAGCGCCGACACGGGTGATGCGCGGGTCGTCCCCTATGGTGAGTTGGGTCGAGCCACCCGCGTGAGCGAATCGCATCGTGCGGAACTTGAAGATGCGAAACAATCGGCCATACCGGCCCACACGCTCTTGGCGGAAGAAAACGGGGCCGGGGGAATCGATCTTGACCGCAAATGCGATCAACAGCAACAGGGGCGCAAGCAGCAACAGGCCGGCCGCGCCTGCCGCGACGTCCACGGTACGTTTGATCATGCCTCAGCCGCGGAATGCCGCGCGGGCGGCATCGGTAGCGCGCTGCACGTCGGACTGCGTCATGCGCGAATAGATAGGCAGGCTGATGCAACGCTCGAACGCACGCTGACTGCACGGGAATTGCGCAGGACTCAAGCGATAGCGATCTCGCCAATACGGCTGCTGGTGCAGCGGGATGTAGTGCACGCTGCAGCCGATTCTGGCCGCATACAGCAATTCGATGAAGCGGTCGCGGCCGACGGGGGCGGAGTCGGCCAGACGCACGACATACAAATGCCAAGAGTGCATGTCGCCGGCGGGCGCCTGCGGCGGTAGGACCAAAGGCAGGCCCGCCAAAGCGTCGTCGTACAGACGCGCAATGCGCGCCCGGCTCTGCTGAAAGGCGCGCGCGCGCCTGAGCTGGTGAATCCCCAACGCCGCCGCAATATCCGTCAGGTTGTACTTGAAGCCCGGCGCCACGATCTCGTAGTACCAGCTCGGCACCTTGGCGGTGAAGCGGTCAAACGCATCGCGGCTGATGCCGTGCAGGCGCATCACCTTGACGCGCGCGGCAAGCGCAGCGTCGCGCGTCACAACCATGCCGCCCTCCCCCGTCGTGATGGTCTTGTTGGCGTAGAAACT
>JANOEG010000102.1:0-1613 GCA_031413095.1 Burkholderiales bacterium
ATCGATCAGCGCGGCAACATAACTCGCACCCCATTGCAGCCGCGTCGCCGGCCCGACGCTCTTGTCGTAGGCTTGCTGGTACCACGACAGCGCCTCGTCTTTCTTGCCGAGCTTCCTTGCATTGCCCGCAAGTTGGCTCATCAGGTAGTACGGCGAATGGCTCTTGGCGAGATTCGATTTCAGCAGCGCGTCACTGTCAGCCCACAGACCCACCTGGCCTTGCAAATAGGCCACGGCGGTGATCACGGCCTGGCGCTCGTAGCCGTCGCTGATCTCGCGGTCCATGCGCGACGACAGGTCGCGCACTTCGCTCACCAGCGCCGCGGGCAACTTCGGTGTGGTGCTGTCTTTGGGCTGGCCCAGGCGCGCCAGATCGACGCGCTCGATCAACACGCTCACGCGATCGCCTCGCGACAGCGAGGTGTCGGTTTGCAGCCGCAGCAGCGCGGCGTCGAACTGCGCCACCAGCAGTGCGCGCTCGGCGCTGTCGTCGGCCGTCAGCGCCTTGACCATGTCGGTTGCACCGTTGGCGATCACATCCATCTGCGTGCGGGTCGCCGCCGGGTCGGCAAGCACGCGCGCCACACGCTGCGCGAGAGCGGCGTCTGGTTTGAGCCCTTTGCCGTCGTCGCTCGCAGCCAGGGCTTTGAGCCAGAGGCGCGTCGTCGTTTCGCCGTCGCCTGCGGGTGACTTCGTGGCCAGCTCGGCGAGCACCCCTGGCCGATCGGCGGCGGCGACGAGCCCGCTGTCATCGACCTCCCACGAGTGGAAGGCCAGCATGCGCCATTCGTTGGCGCTGATCGACTTGCCGGCGCGCGCATCGGCGAGCACCGCGGCGATCGGGCGCCCGCCCGCCAGGCCCGCTTCGAGCAGCGACAGCACCTGCGGCGCATCGGCTTCGCCGGGCAGGCGCGTGATCTCGCTGCCCTCGGGCGTGAACAGCACCATCGTCGGATAGCCGCTGACCTTGAAGCGCGCACCGATCTTCTGCGCCGCCGGCCGATCGCCATCGACGAACACGGCGACGAAATGTTTGCTCTGCGCGGCGAAGTCCTGGCGATTGAACAAGGTCGCCTTCAACTGATTGCACGGCGGGCACCAGCTCGCGCCCCAATAGAGCAGCACGGGTTTCTTCTGCGCCTTGGCCTGCGTGAACGCGCGCTCGATGTCGGCGTCGGCGGCGGCGACTAGCCAGGCGACATTGGTCGACGGCAGATCGCCGGGCTTGGCATATGCCCCCAGTGCCGCTGCCAACGCGCAGGCGGCGACGAGGCTCTTCAGGGTGATCGACAGCATGGCGGATATTGTGCGCCGCGCCGGCCTACCGTGCAGCCCCTGGCGGCTCGCCGAGTGCGCGCTGCACCTCGTCGTCGGGCGGTGCCGGCGTGGCCCGCGCCAACGCCATCCAGACCGCGAACGGCAGCCCGGCTTCAAACGCCATCGCGCGCGTGGGCGCGCTGCGCAGCACGTCGAGGGTCGAGAAATTCTCACCGCGGGCCACCATGACGCCGCAATCGGGCGGAATCTCAGCGGCGTCCCCGATGCCTTCGGCCAGCACATACCAACAGGCGCCGGCCATGCCGAGATAGGCGGCGCGCTTGGCGTCGTGCCGG
>JANOEG010000103.1:0-7621 GCA_031413095.1 Burkholderiales bacterium
AAGCTCGACTCGGTGGCCACGCTGCCGCGACGCTCGAACACCGTGACCGTGTGGCCGTCTTCGCGCAGCGCCTGCGCGGTGGTGACGCCGACGATGCCGGCGCCAATGACGGCGACCTTCATCGCCGGCTCGCGGCCAGCGCGGCTTCGATGGCCAGCGAGACGCTGAGCACGCGGTCGTCGGCCATTGCCGTGTTCCAGACCATCAGGCCGACGGGCCAATCACCCTCGCGGTGGCAGGGCAGCGAGAGCGCGCAGCCGTCGGCCAGGTTGATCAGCGACGGGTTGCGCAGCAAGAGCGCATTGGCAGCGAAGAAGGCGTCGTCGCTGTCGATCAGCGGCTGCGTGCGCGGGGCGACGATCGGCACCGTCGGCGAGAGCAGGGCGTCGAAGCCTTGCAGCGCCGCCTCCACGCGTGCAATCCATGCTGCGCGTTCAGCCAGCAATTCCGCGTAGTCCTTGATGGCCTCGCCGCGACGGATGCGCAGCGCCACACGCGGGTCGTAGTGCGCCTCGCGTGTGGCAAGAGCCCCGCGATGCCACGTCCAGCTTTCGGCCGCAGGGATGCCGCCACCACGTTGCAGGTGCGCCGCCTCGTGGAGCAGCGGCAAGTCGAGCTCGGCGACCACGGCACCGGCGGCGCACAGTGTGCCGATGGCGCGCTCGAACGCGGCGGCGACCGCAGGCTCCAGCGCATCGAGCATGATCGTTTGCGGCAGCGCGAGCCGCCACTGGGCGAGGGGCTTGTCGAGTCGCTCCACCCGTCGCGCGGCCAGCACTTCGTGCAGCAGCACCGCATCGCGCACCGAGCGCGTGATTGCACAGGCCGTGTCGAGCGTCGTCGACAGCGGAATACAGCCCCCGGTCGGTGTCAACCGTGCCGTGTTCTTGAAGCCGACCAGCCCCTGCAGCGCCGCCGGGATGCGGATCGAGCCGCCGGTGTCCGAGCCGAGCGCCGCCCACGCCGCGCCGCTGGCCACACTGACCGCGCCGCCCGAGGTCGAGCCACCTGGGATGCGCGGTTCGGCATCGAGCGCAGCAGTGGCCGGGTTGGCGGGCGTGCCGTGATGTGGGTTGATGCCGACACCTGAAAACGCGAACTCGGTCAGGTTGGTGTGGCCCACCAGCACCCCACCCGCGGCACGCAGGCGGGCCACAGCGGGCGCGTCGCCGGCCGCAAGAGCGGATTCGTGGCGCGAGGCCGAGCCGGCAGTCGTCGGCCACCCTGCAACGTCGAAGAGGTCCTTCACGGAGACCCCCAACCCTGCCAGCGGCAGCGCCTGGGCGCTGCGGTCGAGCTGATCGGCTACGCGGCGCGCGTCTTCATCGAAGCGACGCACGAAGGCGTGCGGTGTTGCCGCGGCGATGCACGCTTCGAGCGCAGCACGGCAAGAGAGGCGGCCATCGGCTCTAGCGGCGGCTGCCCAGGTCAGGTCGGTCGGCATGAGATGCAAGGCTGCTACAATCTTTGGGTTTTTCCGAGAGTGCTGCGAAGCCCGCGCTGCAACGAGAAAAACCAATCGCGAACCGGCCCACGAAAGGTGTCGAGCAAGTCAGCAAAGACGCGCTCGATTCGCGCCGGATTCTAGAACCAACCTTCGGAGCTGTTAATGCCTGTATCAATGCGTGAGATGCTGGAAGCCGGCGTCCATTTCGGACACCAGACGCGCTTCTGGAACCCCAAGATGGCCCCGTACATCTACGGCCATCGCAACAAGATCCACATCATCAACCTTGAGAAGACGCAGCCGCTTTTCGAGACCGCGTTGAAATTCGTGCGCCAGCTTGCCAGCAAGCGCGGCACGATCCTGATGGTGGGCACCAAGCGTCAGGCGCGCGAGGTCATCGCCTTGGACGCCAAGCGTTCGGGCATGCCTTACGTCGATCAGCGCTGGCTCGGCGGCATGCTGACCAACTTCAAGACCGTCAAAGGCTCGTTGAAGAAGTTGAAGGACATGCAGGCCCAGGTCGATGCCGGCACGCAGCCCGCGATCAAGAAAGAAGCGCTGATGTTCCAGCGCGAGATCATCAAGCTCGAAAAAGACATCGGCGGCATCGCCGACATGAACGCGCTGCCTGACGCCATCTTTGTCATCGATGTCGGTTACCACAAGATCGCGATCGCCGAAGCCGTCAAGCTTGGCATCCCGGTGATTGGCATCGTCGACACCAACCATTCGCCGCTGGGCATCGACTATGTGATTCCCGGCAACGACGACTCGGCCAAGGCCGTGGCGCTTTATGCGCGTTCGATTGCCGATGCGGTGCTCGAAGGCCGGGCCAATGCGACCACAGAAGTGGTGCAGGCTGCTGCCGGCGGGGATGAGTTCGTCGAGGTCAGCGAGGAAGCCTGAGGCGTCCACCGCACCCGAACGCAAGGGGCTCTCGCGGCCCCTTTTTTCCAAGTTTCAAGGAGTCCAAACAATGCCTGCAATCACCGCCAGCATGGTCGCCGAGCTGCGCGCCAAGACCGACGCGCCGATGATGGAGTGCAAGAAGGCGCTGACCGAAGCCGACGGCGACGCTGAGCGCGCCGAAGAGATCTTGCGCGTCAAGCTCGGCAACAAGGCCGGCAAGGCGGCCTCGCGCATCACCGCCGAAGGCGTGATCGCCGCCGCCGTCGATGGCACGACCGGCGCGATGGTTGAGGTCAACTGCGAGACCGACTTTGTCTCCAAGAACGAGTCCTTCCTCGCCTTCACCAAAGCGACGGCGTCGCTGATCGCGCAGCACAACCCGGCCGACATTGCCGCGCTGTCGGCGCTGGCTTACAGCCAGGACGGCTTCGGCCCGACGCTCGAAGACGTGCGCAAGGGCCTGATCGGGAAGATCGGCGAGAACGTGTCGATCCGCCGCTTCAAGCGCTACAGCGGCGGCGGCAAGTTGGCGCATTACCTGCACGGCACGCGGATCGGCGTTGTCGTCGAGTTCGACGGCAGCGATGTCGCCGCAAAGGACGTGGCGATGCACGTTGCGGCGATGAAGCCGGCCGCGCTGTCGCAGGCCGCCGTGCCCGCCGACCTGGTGGACAAGGAGCGCAAGATCGCCACCGAGAAGGCGGCCGAGTCCGGCAAGCCGGCCGACATCGTCGCCAAGATGGTCGAAGGCTCGGTGCAGAAGTTCTTGAAGGAAGTGAGCCTGTTCAACCAGGTCTTCGTCAAGGCCGCTGACGGCAAGCAGACGGTCGAACAGATGCTGAAAAGCGCAAATACCAACGTCAAGGCTTTCACGCTGTATGTGGTCGGCGAGGGCATCGAGAAAAAGGTCGATGACTTTGCGGCCGAGGTGGCGGCGCAGGTCGCCGCGGCAAAGGGTCAGTAAAGAGAAAAGGGCCGCATCGTGCGGCCCTTTAAACTCGCGCTCTACAACCACAACGCACTGCTCGACACATGCCGGCCTACAAACGCATCCTGTTGAAGCTCTCCGGTGAAGCGCTGATGGGCGACGACGCCTACGGCATCAACCGCGCGACGATCGTCCGCCTCGTGCGCGAGGTGCGCGACGTGACGGCGATGGGCGTCGAGGTGGCGGTCGTCATTGGCGGCGGCAACATCTTTCGTGGCGTGGCCGGCGGCTCGGTCGGCATGGACCGAGCCACCGCCGACTACATGGGCATGCTGGCCACCGTGATGAACTCGCTGGCGCTCGCCGACACGATGCGCCAGGAAGGCATGACGGCGCGTGTGATGAGCGCCATCGCCATCGAGCAGGTCGTCGAGCCGTATGTGCGGCCGAAGGCGCTGCAGTATCTCGAAGAAGGCAAGATCGTCGTCTTCGCGGCCGGCACCGGCAACCCGTTCTTCACCACCGACACGGCAGCCGCTTTGCGCGGCGCCGAGATCGGCGCTGAGATCGTGCTCAAGGCGACCAAGGTCGATGGCGTCTATACCGCCGACCCGAAGAAGGTGCCCGACGCCAAGCGCTACACGACGATCGGTTTCGACGAAGCCATTTCGAAGAATCTGCAGGTGATGGACGCGACGGCCTTTGCGCTGTGCCGCGACCAGAAGCTGCCGATCAAGGTGTTTTCAATCATGAAGCCAGGCGCGTTGAAGCGCGTCGTGATGGGCGAAGACGAAGGCACTTTGGTGCACGTTTAAGCCGGAGACAAACCATGACGATTGCCGACATCAGGAAAAGCGCCGAAGCCAAGATGGGCAAGTCCATCGAAGCCTTCAAGAACGAGTTGCACAAGATTCGCACAGGGCGCGCCCACCCCGGCATCCTCGACCAGGTGCAGGTGGACTACTACGGATCGATGGTGCCGATCAGCCAGGTCGCCAACCTGTCGCTGCTCGATGCGCGCACGATCAGCGTTCAGCCGTGGGAAAAGGGCATGGGCCCGAAGCTCGAGAAAGCCATTCGCGACAGCGGCCTCGGCCTGAACCCGAGCGCGCAGGGCGACTTGCTGCGCATCCCCATGCCGGCGCTGACCGAGGAGCGCCGCAAGGAGCTGACCAAGGTCGTCAAGCATGCTGGGGAAGAATGCAAGGTGGCTGTGCGCAATGTGCGCCGAGACGCCAACGAGCATCTGAAAAAGCTGCTGAAAGACAAGGACGTTACCGAAGACGACGAGCGGCGCGCGCAGGACGAAGTGCAGAAACTGACCAACAACGTCGTTGCCGAAGTAGACCGCTTGGTTCAGGCCAAGGAGACCGAGATCCTGGCCGTCTAGACAGCAGCTCTCCAGTTTCAACCGCTGTGCAACGCGACCCGACCCTGCCACGCCATGTGGCCATCGTCATGGACGGCAACGGCCGCTGGGCCAAGAAGCGGTTCATGCCGCGTTTCTTCGGCCACAAGCAGGGCGTCGATGCCCTGGTCCGCACGGTGCGTGCCTGCGCCGACCGCGGCATCGAGTACATGACGGTGTTCGCGTTCTCGTCCGAGAACTGGAAGCGGTCGAGCGACGAGGTCTCGGGCCTGATGGGGTTGGTGCTGGTTGCCGTGTCGAAGTACCTGACCAAGCTCGCCGATGAAGGCGTTCGCATCCGCATCGTCGGCGACCGCAGCGCCGTTTCCGACAAGGTGCGCGATGCGTGGGATCACGCCGAGGGCGTGACCGCGCACAACAAGCGCATCACGCTGTCGGTGGCCTTCAACTACGGCGGCCGCTGGGACATCGTGCAGGCCACGCGCCGGGCCATGGCCGACGGCATCGCTGCGAAGGACCTCGACGAAGACGTGCTGTCCAAGCGCATGGCGATGCATTTCGCGCCTGACCCGGACTTGTTCATCCGCACCGGCGGCGAGGTGCGCATCAGCAACTTCCTGCTCTGGCAGGTGGCGTACTCCGAGTTGTACTTCACCGATTGCCTCTGGCCAGACTTCGGCGCTGAGCAGATCGACGCGGCGATCGCAAGTTATCGCGAGCGCGAGCGACGCTATGGCGGAAGGCTGCCTGAAGAAGCCACAGCGCAGGCAGCAACTGCCTAGAGTTTTTGTGCTTCGAACGCGCATCATCACCGCCCTCGTGCTGCTGGCCTTTCTGTTGCCGGCCGTGTTTGCCTCAACACCGTGGCCGTTTGCCATCGTCTCGCTCGTGCTGATTTCCGCTGCGGCATGGGAGTGGGCACGGCTCAATGGCGTCAGCCAGATCGCAGCCGTCGGCCCGGGAGCGCTGCTCGCAATGGCGGGCGCCTGGGCGGTAGCCAGCGGTGCGGTGGGCCGCATGCCGGCGACGTGGTGGTGGGCCACGCTGGCGCTGTGGCTGATCGGCAGCGTGTTCGTGTTGCGTGGAGGTCCGAGTGCCTGGCCGCGCTGGCCGGCGCCGCTGCGCCTGCTCGTCGGCCTGATCCTGCTCTGGGTTGGCTGGCTGGCCTTGGCTCAAGCGCGAGTGGTGTCGATCAACTTCGTGCTGTCGGTGCTGTGCATCGTCTGGATGGCCGACGTGGGCGCGTATGCCGCGGGGCGTGCGTTCGGCAAGAACAAGCTGGCGCCGTCGATCAGCCCGGGCAAATCCTGGGAGGGCGTGTATGGCGGCCTGCTCGGTGTGATGCTGCTGGCGGTGTTCTGGACGCTGTGGGTCGACCGCTCGCTGCCGGTCGACGCGCCGAGCTTGTTCACGCGGTTGCGCAGTGCGTTTGGCTGGCTCGGCATGTTCGCTGCCAGTGCGGCGTTGGCGGGACTGAGCGTGGTCGGTGACCTGTTCGAATCGCTGGTCAAACGCGCCGCGGGCGCCAAGGATTCGAGTCGGCTGCTGCCAGGCCATGGCGGCGTGCTCGATCGCATCGACGCGTTGATGCCGGTGTTGCCGGCGGCCATGGCGTTGGGTTCGTTGTCATGAAGCCCCGCAAGCAGTCGCTGGCAGTGCTTGGCGCGACGGGTTCCGTGGGCGTCAACACACTCGACGTTGTTGCCCGACATCCCGAGAGCTTCGAAATCTTCGCACTGACGGCGATGCGCCGCGCCGAGATGCTCGAGCAGCAGTGCCTGCGTTGGAAGCCGCGCTACGCGGTGCTCGGGGACGCCGCGGCGGCGCGCGCGCTGCAACAGCGCTTGCGCGCGCACGGCGTCGGCACCGAAGTGCTGAGCGGAGCACGCTCACTTGTAGAACTGGCTGAGCACCCGGAGGTGACAACGGTCATGGCCGCGATCGTCGGCGCTGCAGGGCTCGAGTCCTGCGTTGCCGCCGCGCGTGCTGGCAAGCGGCTGCTGCTGGCCAACAAGGAAGCCTTGGTCGTGGGCGGGCGTCTGTTCATGGACGCGGTGCGCGACGGTGGCGCCACGCTGCTGCCGATCGACAGCGAGCACTCGGCGATCTTCCAGTGTCTGCCCGAAGACCGCAGAGCGTGGCCGGCCCGCATCGACCACATCGTGCTCACCGCCTCGGGCGGACCGTTTCGCAACCGCGCGCCCAGCAGCCTGCACGACGTGACGCCGGATCAAGCAGTCGCGCATCCGAACTGGGTCATGGGGCGCAAGATTTCGGTCGATTCAGCAACGATGATGAACAAGGCGCTCGAGGTCATCGAAGCGCGCTGGCTGTTCGACCTCGCGCCGGAGCAGGTGCGCGTGGTCATACATCCGCAGAGCGTGATTCACTCGATGGTGGTCTGTCGCGACAACTCGGTGCTGGCGCAACTGGGCACACCCGACATGCGCGTGCCGATCGCCTACGGCTTGTCGTTCCCCGAGCGCATCGAGTCGGGAGCGTCGCAGCTCGACTTCGCAACGATGCAGGGCTTGTCGTTCGAACCGGCGGACCGTGCTCGTTTCCCCGGTCTTTACCTGGCATGGGAGGCGTTGAAAGCGCCTGAAGGCAGCACGACAGTCCTCAACGCTGCCAACGAAATGGCGGTAGCGGCGTTCTTGGAGGGTGCGATCCGATTCACCGACATCCACCGCGTCAACGAGCAGACCATCGGCGCTGTGCTGCCTGCTGCAGCTGACAGCACCACGATTGCAGATCTTCTGGCGCTCGATGAGCGCGCCCGCAGTGTGGCCCACAGCCTTATCAGGCAAGTGACATGCTGACCACCATCCTCGCCTTCATCGTTACGCTAGCGATCCTCATCGTGGTCCATGAGTGGGGCCACTACAAGGTGGCTCGCCTGTGCGGCGTCAAGGTGCTGCGCTTCTCGGTCGGCTTTGGTCGCACGCTGTGGCGCCGTCAGCATGGC
>JANOEG010000104.1:0-6288 GCA_031413095.1 Burkholderiales bacterium
TGTTCGAGCTGGCTCGGCGCTTCGAGGAGCATGCCAAGGGCATGGTCGTGCCGGGCACCATCTTCGAGGAGTTCGGCTTCAACTACGTCGGCCCGATCGACGGCCACGACCTCGATGCGCTGATCCCGACGCTGGAGAACCTGCGCGACAAACAGGGCGCGCAGTTCCTGCATGTCGTCACCAAGAAGGGTTACGGCTACAAGATGGCCGAGGCCGACCCGATCAACTATCACGGCCCCGGCAAGTTCGATCCCGCGGTGGGCATCACCAAACCCACGACGCCGCCCAAACAGACCTTCACTCAGGTCTTCGGCTCGTGGCTGTGCGACATGGCCGAGGCCGACGACAAGTTGGTCGCCATCACGCCGGCGATGCGCGAAGGCTCGGGCATGGTCGAGTTCCACAAGCGTTTTCCGTCGCGCTATTTCGACGTCGGCATCGCCGAGCAGCATGCGGTGACGTTTGCCGCCGGCCTGGCCTGCGAAGGTTTGAAGCCGGTGGTGGCGATTTACTCGACTTTCTTGCAGCGCGCGTACGACCAGTTGATCCACGACGTGGCGCTGCAGAACCTGCCGGTGACGTTTGCGCTCGACCGCGCCGGCCTCGTCGGCGCCGATGGCGCCACGCATGCTGGCGCGTATGACATTGCCTACCTGCGCTGCATCCCGAACATGGGCGTGCTGACGCCGGCCGATGAAAACGAGTGCCGCATGGCGCTGACCACTGCCTACCGGCGCAATCATCCGGTGGCCGTGCGCTACCCGCGCGGCGCCGGCGCTGGCGTGACGCCGCACGCCACGCTAGACGAACTGCCGTGGGGCAAAGGCGAGGTGCGGCGCGAGGGCGAGCGCATCGCCATCCTGGCCTTCGGCACGATGCTGTATCCCGCGCTCGTGGCTGCCGAGCGGCTCAACTGCACGGTGGCCAACATGCGATTCGCCAAACCGCTCGATGCCGAGCTGGTGGCTGAGCTGGCGCGCACGCACGAATCCATCGTCACCGTCGAAGAAGGCTGCCTGCCCGGCGGCGCGGGCTCGGCGGTGATGGAAGCGCTGCAGGCTGCGGACCTGCACAACCCGGTGCTCTCGCTTGGCCTGCCCGATGTCTTCATCGAGCATGGCGATCCGGCCAAGCTGCTGTCGATGAATGGCCTGGATGCCGACGGCATTGCGCGCGCGATCGCGCAGCGCTTTGGCGCAAGACCCGCTCTGATCCGAGCCAAATCCTGAGTCGCCGACGCGACAGCGAAAACGGTGCGATGCTCGCGCCGTTGCATCAGCCCTGACCATGACCCACCCGACCCAAGCCCTGCACATCCCCGACACGCAAAGCGAGCGCGACGAGCGCCAGCTCGCTATCCAGCGTGTCGGTGTCAAGGACGTGCGCTACCCACTGCGCCTGCGTGTGGCCGGCGCCGAGCAGCAGACGGCGGCGCTATGGAGTCTGGACGTGGCCTTGCCGGCGGAGAAGAAGGGCACGCACATGTCGCGCTTCGTGGCCTGGCTCGACGGGCTCGATGCAGCGCTCGATGCCGAGTTGCTGCGTGACAAGCTCGGCGCGATGTTGACCTTGCTCGGCGCGAGCGAGGGCCGCATCGAATCGCGCTTTTCGTTTTTCCTGCGCAAGCGCGCGCCGGTGTCCGGCGTCAGCAGCCTGATGGACTACCAGGGCCGCTGGATAGCCGAGTCGCGCGATGGCAAGACGGTGGTGTGGACCGAAGTCGCGGTGCCGGTGAAAAGCCTGTGCCCATGTTCGAAAGAAATTTCCGACTACGGCGCGCACAACCAGCGCTCAACGGTGACGATCCGCGCCGAGACCCATGCGCCGGTGGCCTGGGAAGAACTCGTGCGCTTTGCCGAAGTCAACGCTTCGAGCGAGATCTGGGCGCTGCTCAAGCGGTCCGACGAGAAGTGGATCACCGAGCGTGCCTACGAGAACCCGAAGTTCGTCGAAGACCTGGTGCGCGACGTGGCGTTGTCACTCAATGCCGACAAGCGCATCGGCCGCTACGTCGTCGAGGTGGACAACCATGAGTCGATTCACAACCACAGCGCTTACGCGAGCATCGAGCGCAGCTAGCGCTTTGCTGTTGATGGTGGGTTGCGCGGGCTATGGGCCTGGCGATCTGAAGCCGGGGCAGAGTGAAGCCGAAGTGCGCGCGCGCATGGGCGAACCGACAGACCGTTCTGCGCTGCCCAACGGCGGCGCGCGCCTCGAGTACGCGCGTGGGCCGATGGGCGCGCACACCTACCGCATCGAACTCGACACCGCGGGCCGTGTGCAGAACGTGCATCAGATCCTCACCGAGGCCAACTTCGAGGCCGTGCGCCCGGGCGAGAGCACAGCCGACGTGCGCGACCGGCTGGGGCGGCCCGCCCAGCAACGCACGGGCTGGCGCGGCATCGGTGAGGTCTGGTCCTACCGCTATGACCATCGCATCGATTGCCGCTGGTTCCAGGTCTGGCTGGTCGAAGACCGTGTGCGCGAGGCCGGCTACGCGGTCGATCCGATCTGCGAAGAGAAGCCTACGCAGAGAGCAGACTGAGCTTCACGCTGGCGGCGGCGGCCACGCTGCCGTTGATCGAGACTTCGAGGGCATGCGGCCCGCCGTGGTAGCGCCGCGTCGTCACCGGCTTGAAGGAATGCTGCTTGGCGAGCGTGCGTGACTCGCCGCCGGCCAGCGTCAGTTTCCAGCCCTTGAACACTTTCGCGCTCGTGCTGCCGTTGGCCTTGACGTGGTGGACGCGGTAGTCGATCAGCAGCGCTTGCGTGGCGCTCGATGTCGACTGCAGCGACACTTCGAGTTGCACGCTGTCGCCGACATGGATGCTCTTGGGCGCCACCGTGAGCGTGCAGCGGCCTTCGAATGCCGAGCCCGCGCCCCACAGCGTGAGCATGCCGGCGTGGCCTTGCTTGATCAGCGTGCGGCTGGCATGCGACAGCAGCGCCCGGCGCTCGGCTGATGCGCTGGGCAGATGACGCTGCACCCAATCGATGACGAGCTGCGGATGGTCTTTGGCGATGTCGTTCAGGTGGTTGGCCACGCTGCGCCGAACGTAGTCGCTAGGGTCGTCCTGCAGCGCGGCCAAGATCGGCAGTGTTGGCGACGGATCGGCGATCAGCGACTTCAACTGCAGTCCCCAGGGCAGACGAGGGCGGCTGCCTTCGCTGGCCAGGCGGCGCACATGCACGCTCGGGTCGTGTGTCCACGCCAGCAAGGTGCGAAAGGCAAGCTCCGGATGGGCAACGATCAGCGGCCGGATCGCCCATTCGGCCGTCAGGCGTTGTGTCAACGCGTGCAGCGCGCGCAGGGCACGCGCGGGATGGCCCACGCCGCGGCGCGCGACGAACTCGCCGAGCGGCCAGACGATCCAGCCGGCCAGGCCATGCGCCGCAACATCGCGATGCGACGCCACGCCGTCGATCGTGATCGGCGGCGCGAGCGCAGCTTCGATCACGCTGCACGCCGCGTCGAAGTCCGGCGGCAGCGCGGCTTCGAGCGCTCTGGCGATCTGCATCGCGCGCGCTTTCATCTCGAGCGCGTCGAGGCCGTTCAGCGCTGCGTGCTCGTACTGTTTGCGATCGAATGCAGGCCAGGCGCGCGCCAGCGCGACGCCGCTCGCGCGCACAAGCTCGGCATTGAGCAGGTTCTTGAACGGTTCCATCTCAGGCCAGCGCCGGGCCGCTCCCAAGCGTCGGCCTGAGCCTCCCCGCGGGGGAGTGCGCGCGCAGCGCGCGAGGGGCTCTCATGACCAGCGCACGGGCAGCCGTCTGAAACCGCGAAAGCGCACGCGCATGTCGCGCTCTGGCGTGCCGTCGAGGGTGAGTCCCGGCAGGTGGCGCGCCAGCGCACCGAGCGCGATGCGCGCTTCGAGCCGCGCTACGTTCATGCCGGCGCAGGCATGGGCGCCATGGCCGAATGCAACGTGCGCGTTCGGCTTGCGCGCGATGTCCAGTTGGTCCGGCGCATCGAACATCGCCGGGTCACGGTTGGCGGCGCCTATCGCCAGCGTGATGAAGTGACCTGCGGGCACAACGAAGCCCGGCAGCTCGATCGGCGCAGCAGCCAGGCGGTTGTTCAGTTGCAGCGGGCTCTCGAAGCGCAGCAGTTCTTCGACCACGGTCGGCAGCAGCGCCGGTTCGGCGACGAGGCGCTCGTACTGTTCGCGCTGCGTGAGCAGCGCGTGCACACCGTTGCTGATCAGATTGGTCGTCGTCTCGTGGCCGGCGTTGAGCAGGAAGATGCAGTTGTGCAGCAATTCGGCGGCCGACAGGCGCTCGCCACCCACTTCACCCTGGATCAAGCGCGTCAGCACATCCGCTTGCGGATCGCCGGGCTCAGCGCGGCGGCGTTGCACCAGGTCGTCGAGTGCGGCGAGAAACTCGCGCACCGCCGTGTGGCCGCGCTCGAGCACGGCCGCGCCGGGCGCGGGCTCGAGCGCCGACAGGATCGCCAGCGACCAATCGCGCAGCGGGCCGCGCTCGGCATGCGGCATGTCGAGCAGATTGCCGATCACCTCGACCGGGATG
This sequence comes from Burkholderiales bacterium, assembly GCA_031413095.1. Taxonomy (GTDB): domain Bacteria; phylum Pseudomonadota; class Gammaproteobacteria; order Burkholderiales; family Burkholderiaceae_C; genus CADEEN01. The sequence goes on from JANOEG010000104.1 coordinate 4,531, forward strand.
CGCGCAGCGAAGTCACCGATCAGGTCGGCATGATCCCCGCGGGCCTGCATCTCGCCCAACAGCGACTCGACCAAAGTAGCTACGCCGGCTTCCATGCGGGTGATCGCGCGTTGGTTCAGTGCTCCCATCAACAGGCGCCGCACACGCGTGTGCAACGGCGGATCGTTGAAGACCAGGCTCGTCGTGTGATGTTCGAACAGCGGCGTGCCAATGCCGAACTTGGGGCCGAACTCGCGCCGCTTGTCGGAACTCGCGGCGGCGTGTCGGTACACCGCGGCCACATCTTCATAGCGCGTCAGCAGCCAGGTGTCTGCCGCGAGCGGATGGCGAGGTGCATGCTCGCGCAGCGCGGCATAGAACGGGTAGGGGTTGTCGATGAAGCCCGGCGGCGGTGCGGCGAGGCGGAAGTGAGGCAGCCAGGAGTGCATGGGCGCCAGTGTGCCGCAGGCCTAAACTCGGCGCCCGGCGCGGCAGGGCGCCACATTCCAACGACAACGAGGAGCGATTCGAATGGAGACCGTCAAACAAGGCGCCGACACGCTGTTCATTCTGCTGGGCGCGATCATGGTGCTGGCCATGCATGCCGGCTTCGCGTTTCTCGAACTCGGCACCGTGCGCAAGAAGAACCAGGTCAATGCGCTGGTCAAGATCCTGGTCGATTTTGCGGTGTCGACCATCGCCTACTTCTTCATCGGCTACGCGGTGGCCTACGGCACCAGCTTCTTCGTCGGCGCGGAGTCGCTGGCGGCGAAGAACGGCTACGAGCTGGTCAAGTTCTTCTTCTTGCTGACCTTCGCCGCAGCCATCCCAGCCATCGTCTCGGGCGGCATCGCCGAGCGCGCCCGCTTTGGCCCGCAGTTGATCGCGACCGCGGTGCTGGTGGGCTTGATCTACCCGCTGTTCGAAGGTGCGGTGTGGGGCGGGCGCTTTGGCTTTCAAGCATGGATCAAGGACGTCACCGGCGCCGAGTTTCACGACTTCGCTGGCAGTGTGGTCGTGCACGCGGTCGGCGGCTGGATTGGCCTGGCCGCCGTGCTGCTGCTCGGTGCGCGCGCCAACCGCTACCGCAAGGACGGCGCCATCAGCGCGCATCCCCCATCGTCGATTCCTTTTCTCGCGCTCGGCGCCTGGGTGCTGGCGGTCGGCTGGTTCGGCTTCAACGTCATGAGCGCGCAGACGCTGGACAAGATCTCGGGCCTGGTGGCCGTGAACTCGCTGATGGCGATGGCCGGCGGCACGCTGGTGGCCACACTGTTGGGCAAGAACGACCCAGGCTTTGCCTACAACGGCCCCTTGGCCGGGCTGGTGGCCGTGTGCGCGGGCTCGGATGTCATGCACCCGCTCGGCGCGCTGGTCGTCGGCAGTGTGGCGGGCGCGATCTTCGTCGCCATGTTCACGCTGACGCAAAACCGCTGGAAGATCGACGACGTGCTGGGTGTGTGGCCGCTGCACGGCCTGTGCGGCGCCTGGGGCGGCATCGCCTGCGGCGTGGCCGGTCTGCCGGCGCTCGGCGGCTTGGGTGGTGTGAGTTTCAGTGCGCAACTGATCGGCACGCTCGCGGGTGTGTTGTGGGCTCTGGTCGGCGGCTTTGCGGTGTACGGCGTGCTGCGCTTGCTGATGGGCTTGCGCCTGACGGCCGAAGAGGAATACGACGGCGCGGATCTGTCGATCCACAAGATCGGCGCCACGCCGGATCGTGATGCCGCGTGGTGAGTGCCGCTAAAGTGCGGGCATGTTCACCGGCATCGTCCAAGGCAT
>JANOEG010000105.1:0-10688 GCA_031413095.1 Burkholderiales bacterium
CTGGCCGCGGCGCACAAGTTTGCCGAAGCCGGTGCGGTGACGATCATCTGCGGCCGCGACCAAGACAAGCTCGACGAAGCGTGCAAGGAAGCGTGCAAGGAAGCCAAGGCCAAGGGCTATTCGTTCGTGGCGTATTCAGCCGACATCGCCGACATGGCCGATTGCGACCGCTTCACTGCGCTGCTCAACGAGAACCACGGCGGCGTCGACTTCCTCATCAACAACGCCGGCCGCTCGATCCGTCGCGCGATCGAGTCCAGCTACGACCGCTTCCACGACTACGAGCGCACGATGCAGCTGAACTACTTCGGCTGCCTGCGCGTGACGATGGGCGTGCTGCCGAGCATGGTCGCCAAGCGCAAGGGCCATGTCGTCAACATCAGCTCGATCGGCGTGCTGACGAACGCGCCGCGCTTCTCGGCGTATGTCGCGTCGAAGGCGGCGCTCGATGCGTGGACACGCTGCGCGAGCAGCGAGTTCGCCGACCAGGGCATCACCTTCACCACGATCAACATGCCGCTGGTGCGCACGCCGATGATCGCGCCGACGGCGATCTACAAGAACGTGCCGACGCTGGCGCCCGAAGAGGCGGCCGACATGGTGGCGCAGGCCTGCATCAGCAAGCCGGTGCGCATCGCCACGCGCCTGGGCATCTTCGGCGAACTGCTGCACGCGCTGGCGCCGCGCATCGCGCAGATCTCGATGAACACCACCTTCCGCATGTTCCCGGATTCATCGGCGGCCAAAGGCGACAAGGCGGCCAAGCCGCAGCTCTCCGCAGAGGCGGTGGCGATGCAGCAGTTGATGCGTGGTATCCATTTCTGAAAAACTGATGGGTGACGTCGAGCTGGGGTGCACAGACAGGTAAGGTTTCACACATCTTCCACGCAGCGCGACAAGAGCGCGCCGGATAGGCACAAAAAATCAGGTTCACTACCGTTCGCCGCTCGTCGGCTGAGGAAATGGAGGAGCCATGAGACATCGTGCAATGACGGCAGCGCTGGCGTTTTGTGCTGGTGCAGTGGGTTGTTCGCGTATAGAAGAAGCTGCCATGCCGGTGGCCGCCAAGGTGAACGCGGCGCATCCTGTGTCGCCCGAGGTCAAGTTGGCAGGCGAGCGATTGATGGCGCTGCTTGCTGGAGACGCAAAGGCAATCGAGAGTCTGCGGGCGCAGTCAGAGTCGCGCATGACTTTGCGCTCGCTCAGTTGCTCGAAGAATATGATCGTCGGACGCTTCGAGTCGGTCGAGGCGGTAAAGCGGCTTTCGTTGGACGCCACTTGCTTTCAAGAGCAAGACGCCGAGCTGCTGAAGTTTTACGGTATCCGCATCATCGGCGTTTTGTTGTCGAAGCCACCGCTTCGCGCACTGGAGCCGGCAGGACCGATCACACCGCTGCCCAGAGGGAAGCTTTCCCATATAAACACAGGCGCGATGGCGCGTGACGCCGGTGTTGGTGTGCTGTTCGATGGCTCCAACCAAGGCGTAGTCGTCAAGGTGCCCGGTGCGACGCCAATCGCGCAACTGCCGCAGGTCGGATCGGTGAGTCAGCCCGGCACTTCTGTCTCACCGAACGGCCGCGTGGTAGTGCTCAATCCGATGGGACAGGGACCAGTGTTCTTTGAAGCCGAGACTGGCCATCGCATATGGAGCCTCGGCAGCCGCGGTGGCCCGCGTCTACTGGCTTGGCTCCCCGAGGTGGCTGGCTTCGTGATCGCCGGGGTCGATGGCAATGCAATGCTGGCCGACGGATTGAACGGCAGTTTCGAGCCGCATCCGCTTTCGATCAAGAACAGTTCGTTCGCCGCGCACATTCCCGGTTCACCGGCTCGCTTGCTGATGGGCACCGCACGCGAGTTCGTGCTTGCGGAGCACGTGCGCTCTGAGCAGGGGATCCGTGCTTCTGCTCTGAAACAGTACGTGATCGCGACGGGACCCGGGGTCACGTCTGGAAATCCGGTCCCGATGCGAACGGGACAGTTGGTGGTCTATGCCTCCATGCGCGACATCGGCTGGCTGGACCTAGACAGTGGCGCCAGTGGGACCTGGCGTAGCTCGCCGCGCTTCGGGATTCCTTTTGCAAAGTTGGACGAGAGCCGCATCATGTTCGACTCATCCGATCCAGGCGGCATGTCTCTTAACCCATGGTCATTCGACATCACCAACGAGACCGTGGCGCCCATTGACCTGGGAGGCCAACGCGGTCTGATCGTCGATATCGGAGACAGGGTGGGATTCCTGCGGCGCGGCAATGACGCGTGGTTTGGCGACCAGGTGACCACAGGCGAAGCGCAGCCACTGGACAAGGCCGTGGCTGAGTTCGAACTCAAGCGGCAACTGGCGCGCCTACAGATGCTGAGTGACCAGAGTAGCGGGACGAGCGCCGACCTCGCTCGATCTGCAGCCGGCAATTCAAGCGTCGGCGGCGCGCCATTGCCGCCAATGCCGGGACTCGCTAACGTGGCGGCTGACGCCGAGGTGCACATGGTGGGGGTCTACGAAGGTGCACGCGCACAAGGCCCGTCGAGCGGCCACCCAAAGCGAGACGTACGCATCCTCGCTAGAGCGACGGGGCGACCCATCGTGCTTGCACTCGCCGCTTACGAGCCGGTCAACTGGATTGTGGTCAACAACGGAGCTCGCATTTCTGCAGTGCTTCTCAGCGGCTACCATCCTTCGACGGTCACCGGGATCGGCGATGTGCCGGTGCTGCGGATCGGCTCGGCGTACGCATACTCGGCCGGTAGCCCGGAGTACTCGCGGCTGCGCCAAGTGGTGACGCAGTACACCGGAACACGCGAGATTCGATCCTTCCAGGGCAGCTACTCTGGTGCCGAGTTCAGTGTCGGCGGGCGTTGAAAGAGATCGCAGCATGTCCACCCTGCGCGCCATCATGGGCTTGTGCTGCACTCTTTGCAGCGTGGGTGCAATGTGTGCCGAGATCTATCGATGCCAGGCAAACGGGGTGACGACGTTCGTAGATTCTCCAAACCGATGCCCGAACGGCACAGCCCAGCGTCAGCACGGCTTCGAGTCGAAGCCCGGCGGTGCGGCTCCAGCGCGACCGATTGCCACAAGCGGCACCGACCCCATCAAGAGTGTCCGGCCGGTAGCCGCCGCTCGTCCAGCACGAGCGCATGCTGCGACCGCCTGCCAAGCGCTTGTTCACGATGCGGCACGCTTTCGCCAGTGTCTGCGTGAAGAGCGCCGCGCCGAGGTCCGCCGAATCGCGTCACCGCGGCTTGAAGCGATTGGCCGGGCCGTTGCCGACCACGTGAGCTTTGCGGCCAGAACGAATAGTGTCCTTGCCGTATCGAACACGGGTCGTTCGCCGGAGTGGTGCGAAGACATCCTCAAGGACGTGATGGCGCTGAAAGACTTGGAAGTCGTCGATGACGAAGAGGTCGGTGGTCCTCGTTGGATGCAAACGGGCAATGGCACCGTGCGGTCTTCCGCCGAGGTGCTCGATGCCGAATTCAGGGAGTGGGCTCTCCCAGACGTCAAGGTACCCCACGGATACGTCACCGTTCGTTGGCGCTCCTCAAGCCTCGTTGTGCTGCGCGTCGTGGCAGCGTGCACCAGCACTGGTGACGGTCGGGCGAGCTGCAATCCGCAGCGCCACACGTCGATCTATGTCTACGACGACGTAACTCCAGTGGCGTGCAATGTCTCGGCTTTTGGTCGCCCGTATTGGCCAAACTGGAAAAACTCGCAGACCCCGATCTTTGCAAAGAGTGTCTCAGGGGCCGTGCGTTAAAAAGCCGCACTCAAGTCAGCAAATCGTGCGCAGGGGAAACTCAAGTCACCGAGCCTCACCTGCTCAGCGATAAAACGGCTCGACCTTGCCCTTCAACTTGATCAGCACCGGCTTGCCCTTGCGGTCAACCGTCTTGCCGGCGGGCACTTTCACCCAGCCTTCGCTGATGCAGTACTCCTCGACGTCCACGCGCTCCTTGTCGTTGAAGCGGATGCCGATGTCGTGCTCGCACACTGCAGCCACGTGATGCGCGCTGCCGGGATCGACCGAGAGACGGTCGGGCAACGGCGGCTGTGTGGGTTTGGTGGTGTCATTCATCGGCGACTTTCAATACCAGCTTGCCGAAATTCTCGCCGTTGAAGAGTTTGAGCAACGTCTCAGGGAAGGCTTTGACACCGCCTCCAACAACATCCTCGCGGCTCTTCATGCGGCCATCCTTCAAGTAGTCGGCCATCTCGGCCACGGCGACTTGGTAGCGGTCGGCATAGTCGAAGACGACGATGCCTTCCATGCGCGCGCGGTTGACGAGCAGTGAGAGGTAGTTCTTCGGCCCCTGCACCGCGGTCGTGTTGTTGTACTGGCTGATCGCGCCGCAGATGATGATGCGCGCCTTGCGGTTGATGCGCGTCAGCACGGTGTCGAGGATCTCGCCGCCGACGTTGTCGAAGTAGATGTCCACGCCGTTGGGGCAATGCTGCTTCAGGCCGTCCTTGACCGGCCCAGCCTTGTAGTCGATGCAGGCATCGAAGCCGAGTTCGCGCACGACCCACTCGCATTTGGCCGCGCCGCCGGCAATGCCGACGACTCGGCAGCCCTTGACCTTGGCGACCTGGCCCACGGTCTGGCCGACCGCGCCGGCCGCGCCGGAGACGACGACGGTTTCACCGGCTTTCGGTTGGCCCACGTCCATCAAGCCGAAGTAACCCGTCATGCCCGGCATGCCGAGCACGTTCATCCACTGTGATGGCGTGCCCAGGCGCGTGTCTATTTTGAACATGCCCGTGCGCTTGATCTGATCGGCCGCAAACAGCGCGTACTCCTGAACGCCGGTACCCGCACTGACGAAGTCACCAGCCTTGAACGCAGGGTTCTTCGACGCGACGACGACGCCGATGCCGCCGGCGCGCATCACCTCGCCGATACCCACTGGCGGGATGTAGCTCTTGCCCTCGTTCATCCAGCCGCGCATGGCGGGGTCGAGCGAGATCATCAGCGTCTTGATCAGCACGCCGCCATCGCTCGGCTCGGCCACCGGCTCGCTGGTGTGCTGCCAGTCGCTCGCCTTGGGCAGGCCTTCGGGGCGCGCGGCCAGGCGCACCTGGTGGTTGGTGAGGGCGGTGATCGTGCTGCTCATGAACGTTTCCTTGGTGACAGCCGCACAGCGTACGCCATGCGCGGGCAGCTCGGCGTCACGCAGGCGACGCGGCAGTGCAGCGGTGGACTTCGATGGTGGCGTGACGCAGGCGACGCACGGCTTTCAGTCTGGCGCTGTAGTGTTGCGGCGGCTGCGGCTGATCAGCCACGACCGATAGCGCCGCGGCATACGCGTCGGGCCCGACCTGCCAGACATGCAGGTCGGCGAGCTTGGCGTCGCCGTCGCCTTCGATCAGCGCGCGCACTTGCGCAGCCAGGCTCGGTGGCGCGCTGGCATCGACGAGGGCCTTGGCCGAGTCGCGAAGCACACCGATCGCCCAGCGCCCGACGACTACGGCACCGATCAGCGCCACCGCCGGGTCGAGCCAGGCCACTCCCCACCACAGGCCGCCGGCGAGCGCGACGATGGCGAGCACCGAGGTGAACGCATCGGCCACCACATGCAGATAGGCCGCGGCAAAGTTGTGGTCGTGGTGCTGCTGATCGTGGTGGTCGTGCGAATGACCATGATCATGCGAATGACCATGCCCACCCGCACGAGCCAGGATCAGCGCGCACAGCAGGTTCACCGCCAGGCCGATCGCCGCCACCACCATCGCCTCGCCATAAGCCACGCTGCGCGGCGCTTGCAGCGCGCGGATCGCGTCGATGCCGATCCACACACCCATCGCCAGCAGCAGCAGGCCGCTGGTGTAGGCGGCGAGCACTTCGATCTTCCAGCCGCCGAAGGTGAACTTCGTCGAGCCCCCTTCGTTGATGTTCACGCGCTTGGCCGCCGCGGCCGCGAGCGCGGCCCCGCCCAACGCCAGCGCGTGCGTGCCCATGTGCCAGCCGTCGGCCGTCAGCGCCAGCGAGCCGCTCCAGTAGCCGGCGGCGAGTTCGAGCGCCATCGTCGCCAGCGTGATCCAGGTCACCCACCACAACGCTCGCGTGCGCGTGGCGGCGTTGGCGTCGTCGTCGAAGTGGTGCGAGTGCTTAAACGGTGAAAGGTCGTGCGTGTGATCAGCTGCTGCCATTGGCGAAGTGTGCCGCCGCAGCGGCCCGCGTCAAGCCACGGCGGGGTTGCGCAGCACTTGCAGGGTGATACGCAGTGCAGTTTCGTAAACGGCGTCGAGCGGCGCCGCTGTTGCCGCAGCCGTTGCAGCAGGCCAAGCCGCACTGCCCAGAGACTGCAGCGCTGCGGCCTGGACAAAGCGATCGGGGCCTGAGTCTGCTGGCAGCGCCATGCCGGCCCAACGGCCCGCCGCGTCGAACACCGGCCCGCCGCGCGGACCCGCTGGCGCCGCCAAGCCGAGCAGCCGAACACCATCAGCCGCCATGCGGCCGAGAAAGCCTTGTCGAAGCAGCGGCCAAGCGGGCAGATCATCGGCACCCGCTGAGTACTCGATCATCGTCGCCGGGCTGCCGGCAAAGGGCTCGCGCGGCGCGCTGCGCAGCTCGGCGGCCACCGGCAATGCGGCGCTCAGGGCGAGACGCGCGACACCGATCGCCGCGTCGCGCGCTTCCACGCGCGCAGCCACCGTGGCGCCCAATCCGTTGCGCAGCCAGATCTCGCTCGCGCCGCCAACCGCCGCGAGCGGGACGAGTGCGCTGCGGCCATCGCTGTTGAGCACGGCCGTGCCGACGGTCTGTGCCCGCACGGGCTGCGCGCCATGGCCGTATGGCGCAATGCGCATCGGCCGCGCCAGCAGCGGTCCGCTGGCGCGAGGCCATGGGCCGGCCAATTGTTCGCGCGCGAGCAACAGAGCGGCGTCGTCGGGCGCGAGTTGGCGCGCATCGTCGAGCCGCTGCGCCGCAAACGCGCTTTGGCCGCCGGCATGCAACAACCACGCATACAGCGCCGCGCCGCCCGGGTAGTCGCGGTGCGCGAGCGCGGTGTGCGCGCCGAAGGCCAGTGCGTTGCGGTAGTGGCCGGCCTGCATCATCGCGCGCACGATCGAACACTCGGTGTCGGCCGCATGCGCCATCAGCGCCGCGCGCTGAAAAGCGTCGTGCGCAGCGGCAGCGTCGCCGCTGCTCAGCGACTCTTCGCCTTGGGCCAGCAGTCGCTGGCGTTCGGCGCTGTCGGCGGCGCCGGCGGGCGCAGCGAGCAGACGCCGCCAATCGCCGAGGCTGTTCGGCGCGCCTCGGTCCTGCGCGATTGCAGGTGCACTCGCAGCCAGCAGCGCCACCAGCGTGCTGCGTCGGGTGAGGCTGTCATCGCCCACGCGCGTCAAGGCAGCCGCGTGATGCGCGGCTTGCCGAGCCCGGCTGCTGCGGCCTCGTAAGGCGAAGCGGGCGCTTTGTAGCCTTCAAGGTAGGCCACCAGCGCATCGATGTCTTGCGCTCCGCCGAGCGCGTTGGCGCCGCCCAACAGCGTCGTGAAGCCGTCGCCACCGGTGGCGATGAAGTTGTTGACGGTGACGCGGTAGGTGCGCGTCGGGTTCAGCACCACGTTGGCTTGCACGATCAGCTCCGCTACGCCGGTGGCCACCGGCGGCACCGCGGTGACATTGGTCGGCGTCAGTGTCACATCGGTGATCTTCGAGCAAGCCGGCGCCGCCGCGCTCCAGGAGTACGCCAGGCCGTTCGAGATCTGCAAGATGCGCTGCGTCGTCTGCCCCAGGCAGCCGACGAACTGCTGCTCGAGCAAGTCCTTGATCTGCTGCGCGGTAAGCGTCATCGTCACCAGGCTGTTGCCGAAGGGCTGCACGGTGAAAGCGTTGCCGTAGGTGATGTTGTACGGGTACGTGGCGCCAGCGAACGCGAAGCCAGGGCTGCGCACGCCGCCCGGGTTCATGAAGGCCATCACCGCGCCGCCGAGCGCCGCAGGTTGCGTGGCCGCGAGCTGCGCGTCGGCGATCAGGTCGCCTGCCGGCATGACGCCGGCTGCGTCGGCTGCGTTGGGCAATGCCGACGTGATGCTGCCGATGACCTGATTGGCCAGTGGCGAGACCGCGCCGCGGTAGGCATCGACGACGTTCTTCACCTCGGGGTTGGCGGCGATGCGCGCCGCCAGATCGGCGTCGGTGCGATCAACCAAGCGGTTCGTCGGCGCGACGGCCATGACGTCGCCGCTCTTGCGGTCGATCTGCACGTCGATCTCGGTCAGCACGCGGCCGAAGGCGCTGGCGCTGGTCACCGGAATCAGCCGGCCCTTCGTGTTCGGCAGGCCGGTGGGGCGCGCCACCGAGACCGCAACGCCGTTGACGCTGGTCACATCGACGGTGCTTGCGGAGCAGTTGTAGGCCGCATGCGTGTGGCCGCTGATGACCAGGTCCACCGCGTCGTCGAGGCGGGAGACGATCTTGCGAATTTCGCTGTCGCTGCCATCGGCGTTCTTCAGGTCGCCGACGCAGCCGTTGATGTCGCTCGCATTGCCGGCCCCGCCCTGGAAGCCGCCCTGGTGCACCAGCACGACGATGGTTTCGATGCCGCGGTGGCGCAGTTGCGGCACCAGCGCATTGACGGTGTCGGCCTCGTCGCGGAACTCGAGCCCGGCCACGCCGGTGGGGGTGACGATGGTCGGCGTGGCCTTGAGCGTCATGCCGATGAATGCCACTCGCACGCCGCCCGGGAAGTGTTTGATGCCGAAAGGACGCAGCAGCGGCCGGCCGGTCTTCTGGTTGATGACGTTGGCCGACAGCCACTGGAAATTCGCGCCGTCGAACTGGCCCGGCTGCGCCGAGCCGAAGCCCTTGCAACTGTTCGGATCGGGCACGCCACCCTCGAGCTTGCAGCCACCGTGCTGCAGGCGCTTCAATTCGGCCGAGCCTTTGTCGAACTCATGGTTGCCGACGGCGTTGAACTCGAGGCCGATCTTGTTCAGCGTCTCGACCGCAGGTTCGTCGAAAAACAGCGCCGAGATCAGCGGCGTGGCGCCGATGAAGTCGCCTGCGCCCACAACCACGTTGTTGCGATTGCCCTCCTTCATGCGCGCCACTGCAGCGGCCATCACCTCGGCGCCGCCCACCGCCGGCCGGTTGGCCACCGGGATCGTCGTGTTCGCACCGAAGGTGCCGGGCGATTCGAGATTGCCGTGGTAGTCGTTGAAGCCGATGATCTTGACCGTCACAGGCTCTTTGGGCGGCTTTGGCGACTTGTGCCTCTTCGGCTCGTCATGCGCGAGCGCGGCCAGACTGAAGGTCGTCGCCGCTGCGGCGCAGACGAATCGGGAGAGGGCGTGTCGCATGGGAACTCCTGGCGTGCAGCAACGCACAACCCGTACCATGGCAGCGGGAGATGACAGGCGCGTGAAGGCGCCTGACTGACCGCTTCAGTTTTTTAGACGCTCGTTCTGCGGGAACATCGCGCGCTGGGCCTCATCGTCCATCTCGGTCTTGAAGGCGTGTCGGTCCTTCAACGCTGCGGCGCGCTGCGCAGCTGGGCGTGCATTCACCGCATCGAACAGGCGCTTGACGTTCGGCAGTTGTTCCCAGGCCTGGTCGCCGAGCGCGAACGGCACTGCGCGCGCCCAGCCCCACAGCGCCATGTCGAGCAACGTGTAGGCATCGCCAACCATCCACGGCCTGACAACCAGGTGCGCGTCGAGGATCTTCCAGTGCCGCCATGCTTCGAAGTCATAGCGGTTGATCGCATAGTCGATCTTCTCAGGCGCGTAGTGCTTGAAGTGCACACATTGGCCAGTGAAGGGCCCGATGCCCGAAGCGATGAACATCAGCCACGACAGCATCGGCCCGCGGTCTGGCGGAGCCGGCAGGAACTGGCCGCTCTTCTCGGCCAGGTAGAGCAGGATCGCGTTGCTGTCGAACACGGTTGTCGCGCCGTCCACGATCACCGGCACCTTGGCATTCGGGTTCAGCGCCGTGAAGGCGGGCAAGTGCTGCTCGCCCTTGCGCGTGTCCACCGCAATCGCCTCGTAGGGCAGAGCGGCCTCTTCGAGGAAGAGCGCCACCTTCATCGGGTTGGGGGCGAGGGAGTAGTAGAACTTGAGCATGGTGGGCCTCGAACGATTGGGACAGGGATTGTGCGACGCGTCAGCGGGTCGGCGCCGGCAGCGCCTGCCAGTCGGCCACCGCCAGGCGCGCCACCACCGTCCAGCGCGTGCCGCCAGGGCGGATGACCGCGGCTTCGCCTTCCATCAGGTGCGGTGCGCCGGCGATGGCGCGAAACGGGTTGCCGTGGCCAACGATCCAGCGGTTGCTGCCGGCCGCCACCGGCGTGGCCAGGAGCTGCTTCAGCCCGGGGTAGTCGCCGCCGTCGGACTCGCGGATTTCGTTGCGCGGCGTCACCGCGTCGCCCAGCATCCGGCGCGCATGGTCCATGGTGCGGCAGTACGGACTGGCCAGCGCTTCGCCCATGCGCAGGCGTAGCGCACGGATGCGCTGGCCGATCGCCGCGGCATCAGTGCGGCCCTGCGCCGACAGCAGGCGCTGGTTGTCGCAGTCGTCGAAAGCGCGCATGCCGCTGTCGTTGCGGGAGAAGTCGGTGGCGGTGTGGCGGAAGTAGACGACATAGCCGCCGCGCTGCAACGCAGCCACCAGCGCCGCGCCTTGCAACTGCGAGCCCGCGACAGGCGCCGACGACTCCGTGCCCGCGACGGCGGCGGCGCGCGCAGGG
>JANOEG010000106.1:0-5973 GCA_031413095.1 Burkholderiales bacterium
CCCAGGGTCTGGTGCTCGTGTTCGACGAAGTTACGCAGCTGTTGCAGGCGCAGCGCCAGGCGGCCTGGGGCGCCACCACCAGCACCACCAGCACGTCGAACAGCATGTCGAGAATGATGCGATCGACGAAGTCGACCGAGACGCCGATGTGCATCATGCCCACCGGCTGCTGTGATTTGACGATCGGCATCGAGACCACGTACTGATTGCCGACGCGGATCGATGGCGGCAAGACGTCCGGCGTCGCCAACGCCGCGATCACGGCAGGGCTGCGGAAGTGGGCTTCAGCACCCGCCGGCGCGGTGAAGCGCTGGTAGAGCACCGCACCTTGGGTGTCGGTGACAGCCACGTAGGCAATGTCGGGAATCGAGCGCTTCAATTCGTCAAAGGTCTGCTCGATGCCGTAGATCTCGCGAAACGCGATCTGATGCTCCATCGCCTTGAGCACCAGCGAGCGTGCAGAGGCGCCGCCGCTGGCGACTTTCTTGGCCATCTCCGGCGCCAGCGCGGCTTCGAAGGCGCGGTGCGACAAGTAGGCGCTGGCGGCCAGCGCCAGCATGACGACCAGCATCACCACGCCCGCGAGGCGCAGGTAGATGCTGCGAAGATAACTCTGACTCATCTAGGCGCCCCACGATCGAGTTCGCCACGCAGCTGTGCAATGTCGGACTCAGCGCGGCGCACGGTCTCGAAGAAGCGGCGCAGCGCGCGGCCGAACGGACCCTTCTGCACTGCGGGCGACAGGCGCGAGCCGTCGCGCGCGCGCAGCGCGGCCTCGACCGCATCGAAGTCGCGTGTCAGCCGACCCATGACGCTGACCAGGGCCAGCGAGGCCAGCGTCGCTGCGACCACGAACACCGCAAAGGCCGACAGTGCGAGCTGCCGCGCCACGGCTTTGGTCGAGTCGCCGACCTGCGCTTCCGAGTAGCGCAGCGCCAGGTAGCCGATCACCAGGCCGAAGCTGTTCTGAATGGAGATGCCCGCAGCGGACTCGGTGCCGCTCTTGACGAACCAGTCGTTGCCAGCCGCCTGGCGCGCCGCGGCGATCCACTCTGCGGGCACTTCACGCGTGGCGCGCAGACGGTCGGTGCTGTACAGAGGCTTGCCTTCGGTGTCGAAGACTTCGATCGACAGGATCAGATCATCGGTGGCGCGCTCTCGCTCGAGCATGGCGGGCAGCGTTCCCAGATCGGCGAATTGCAGACCCAACGCCAGTGAAGACTGGATGCTGTTCTCGATCGAGGTGCCGGTGACCACCAGGCGCTCTTTGATGATGCGCTCGGCGTTGCTGCGGTACTTGAAGAAGTTCAAGAAGCCGGCCATGCCCACAGCGAAAAGGCACACCAGCACGGCGACCACGATCAACTGGGGTTTTGTTTTTGCCATCGTCATAGGTCATGTGTTGCACAACAGTGCAGCGCGCTAGGTCATTGATCCCTGAGTACTTGATGAGAACTTTAGCGAGCGCTTTGCAGCGTGCTTAAACGAGGTCACCGCAGGCGTGAACAAATGAACTGAAGCCGAAATTGGTTCCGCCCATACTCGAATGATCGTTTTCTGTTGACCATCAACAATGATTTCAAACAAAGCGTGGACGAGCGTCGGAGGACGGGTGTGAACGCCGTCACGAACGTCCTCAAGTTCGCCCGCGACGACATCGCCGGCGACACCGTGCCTGCGCCCCTGTTCGATCCGGCGTGGGAGCCGCCGGTGCACGGGCGCCGCCGCGTGCTCAACAGCTGGAACGAATACCTTGCGGTGGCCAGCCAGGTGGTGGGCCGCTTCCGCGGCCAGTACAAGCTCGGCCACTTCGACTACGTGCATCCGACACGCTTGCAGCCCGGCACGGCACGCCGGCTGAAGAAGCCGTACCACGTCAGCGTCGCTTACGCCGACTGGGGGCCCGTCGATGCGCCCATCGTCATCTGCTGCGGTGGCGTAGCCAACGTGGCAATGCGATTCAACTACCTCGCGTCCGACCTCGCTGACAAGTTCCGACTGATCTGCGTCGATTGGGTCGGTCGCGGCCGCTCCGGCTGGTTGGCGGCCGAAGGCGACTACTCGCTGGCGACCTATGCCGAACAGCTACGCCAGTTGATCATGCATCTCGGCGGCAAGCCGGTCATCGTGATCGGCTCGTCGCTCGGCGGCAGCGCCACGATCGAACTCGCGTCGCGCCACCCGAAGCTGATCGAGCGCCTGATCCTGAACGATGTCGGCCCGCACATCCCGGCTCGCCGCCGCCGCCGCCGCGCCGACACGCTGGCCCGCCACTACGTCTTCCGCGAGCCCTCCGACATGCTGCGCCGCATCGGCGCTTCGCAGAAGAACGATGGCCCGGTCGCCGATGACATCCGCTTCAACCTGACGTTTCACCAGACGCGCTGGTCCGACGAGGAAAACGGTCGCATCTACCGCCACGACGTGCGTGCGCTGCAGGCCTATCGGCGCGATGCACAGCACAGCCTCTTGCAGTGGAAGCAGTGGCGCAACGTGCGCTGCCCGATCCTGCTGATTCATGGGCTGCAGTCGGATTGCCTGTTCGAAGCCACGATCCGCCGCATGTCGCGTGGCAAGCAGGTGGCGCTGATGCACCTGCCCGACACCGGCCACGCGCCGCTGCTCGCCGACCGCAACCAGATCCACTTCATCCGCCAGTGGCTGTGCGCGCCGCAGGACACGAATGGCGAGTGGAGCGTGCTGCATGCCCCTGCGCGTGATCGTCATGCGCAAACGCCGCTGTCTTTCGCGCCACTGCAAGAACTCAAATGAACCCGCCCGCCTTTGTCCCGCCGCTGTTGTTCATGCGCCATGGCGCCACCGCCCTCAACGCCGCGGGCCTGCGCTGCGGTGGCGATGTCGACCTGCCGTTGACCGAGCTCGGTCACCGCCAGTCCATGCAGTCGGCACAGCATCTGGCTGCGCTGCGCCCGCGCGTGGGCGTGATCGTCGTCAGCGCCTTGCAGCGCACGCGGCAAACGGCCGACATCGTCGGCCGACTCCTGCACGGCGTCGAGATCGTCGTCGACGCCGGTTTCAACGAGCGCAGGCTCGGTGAATGGAACCGCCGGCCGATCGCCGAAACGCAGGCCCAGCTCGCTGCCGGCATCACACCGCCCGGCGGCGAAAGCAACGACGAGTTCACGCAGCGCATTCGCAATGCTGTCATGGCCACGGTTGTGCCGCTGCTCGGCACGCGGCCGGTGCTGATCGCCAGCAAGGGCGTGGCGCGCGTGGTCGGCGAGCTTGCGGGCGGGAGCCCAAGGGCGCCGCTGGGCAACGCCGACATCGTCGAGTTCGATCTGTCGGCCTTTGTTCAGCGCAGCCCAGCAGTGTGTGCCGCATGAGTAATCACCAGGCCCCGCGTGGACGCCGCTCGCGCACCAGCGTGGCAATGCTGCTGCTGGCTGTCGCTGCAGTGACGCTTGAGTTTGGCGGCCATCTCGTGCCGCAGTTGCACGATCTGGCGCCGGGCCTGCCGGTGTCGGCGTGCGTGGTGCTGATGCTGATGCTGTTCTGGCGCTACCAGCGCCGCATGACGCAGCTGGCGGGCGCGTTGGCCGACAGCGTGGATGTGCCAGCGCCACAGGCCTTGGCCGTGAGCGAGCGGCGCAAGATCGAAGGCCTGGGCGCGTGGATCGACCCGGCCGGGCATTGCACCGAGATCGCCGATGCGCTGGCTGAACAGCTCGGGCTGGCGCGCGAAGAGATCGAAGGCCGGCCGATCGCCGATGCCTTCGGGCCGACCCATGGCCGCGCTTTGCAGGCGGCGCTGACCGAGGCGCTGGCAGGGCGCGTGCAGCGTCTGCGCTGCCGGTTGCTGCGTGCCAGTGAAGCGCCCGTCACGCTGCTGATCGAGCTGCTGCCGCAAACCGATGCGCAAGGCGAGCCGGCGGGCTGCCGTCTGGCCGCGGTCGATGTCAGCGAGGAGCAGCGCGCGGTGGATGCGGCAGAGCGATCCGAGCGCCGCATGCGCTCGATCATGAATCAGATCCCGGTCACGGTGTCGTACATCGACGCCCAGGGCCACTACCGCTACATCAACCATGCGCAGGAAGTTTGGCTGGCCAAAAGTGAGCACGAGGTCATCGACAAGCATGTGCGCGACGTCGTCGGCCCTGAGCTGTGGGCGAGCATCGAGCCGCACCTGAATGCTGCACTCGCCGGCCAGTCGGTGCCGCTGGAGCGGCAGCGCATGGACCGTACCGGCAACCCGGTGTGGCACTCCGGCCGCCATGTGCCCGACGTCAGCGACGCCGGCGAAATCGTCGGCGTGTACACGGTGTTCTTCGACACCACGCAGCGCGCGCTGGCCGAGCAGGCGCTGCGCCACAGCGAGCAGGAGCTGCGCGTGGCCAAGGCTGCGGCCGAGCGGGCGAGCAAGGCCAAGTCGGAGTTCCTGGCCAACATGAGCCACGAGATCCGCACGCCGATGAACGGCGTGCTCGGCTTGACCGAGCTGCTGCTCGACACGCCGCTCAATGCCCAGCAGCGTCCGTTCCTCGAAACCGTGCGCAGCTCGGGCGAGACATTGCTGTCGATCATCAACGACATCCTCGACTTCTCGAAGATCGAAGCCGGCAAGCTCGAAATCGAAGCGCTCGACTTCGATCTCTACCAGGCGGTCGAAGACGTGGTGCAGCTGATGGCGCCGCGCGCGCATGCCAAGAAGCTCGAGCTGGCCTGCCGCATCGACGACCGTCTGCCGGCCACGGCGCGCGGCGATCCGTACCGCTTGCGCCAGGTGCTCAGCAACCTGCTGGCCAATGCCGTTAAGTTCACAGAAAGCGGTGAGGTTGTCGTCACCGTGGGCATGAACGACGCCGGTCAGTTGCACATCAGTGTGCGCGACACGGGCATCGGCATTTCGAACGACGCGACGAAACGCCTGTTCGCGCCGTTTGCGCAGGCCGACGGCTCGACGACGCGGCGCTTTGGCGGCACAGGTCTTGGCTTGGCGATCAGCCGTCACCTGGTGGGCCTGATGAATGGCGAGATCGGTGTCGACAGTGTCGAGGGCCAGGGCTCGACCTTCTGGTTCACATTGCCGCTCGAACAGGCGCAGAGCCTGCCCGCGGTGCCGTACCCCGGCGAGTTGGCCGGGCGGCGTGTGCTGGTGGTCGACGACAACGCCACCAACGCAGAGATCCTTGACTACCACGCGCAAGCGGTGGGCATGCGCTGCGCGACCGCGGGCGACGGCCTGGCCGGATTGGCGCAGTTGCGTCAGGCGGCACGCGAGGGCAATCCGTTCGAGCTGGCGATCGTCGACATGAAGATGCCGCGCATGGATGGTCTGGCGCTGGCCGATGCCGTGCGCAACGACCCGGTGCTGGCGGGCCTGCGCATCGTGCTCGTGACCTCTCTGCACTCGACCGACGAGTTGGCCCGGGCCCGCGAAGCCGGCATCAGCGCCTACCTGTCCAAGCCGGTGCGCCGGCACGAGCTCTACCGCGCGCTGGCGCAGGCCGTCGGCGGCGTTTCTGCGGAGCAGACGCCGGCCAGCACCACCGGCGCCGCGCTGCGCCTGAATTGCCGTGTGCTGATGGCCGAGGACAACGGCGTCAACCAGTTCGTTGCCCGCAACATGCTGAAGTCGCTCGGCTGCGATTTCGACATCGTGCCCAACGGCCAGGAAGCGCTGGCGACGATACAACGCGGCGGCTACGACATCGTGCTGATGGACTGCCAGATGCCGGTGATGGACGGCTATGAAGCGACGCGGCAGATCCGGCAATGGGAACAGGTCAGCGGGCAGACCCAGCGCACGCCGATCGTCGCGCTGACGGCCAACGCGCTGGTCGGCGACGCCGACATCTGCATCGAGGCCGGCATGGATGACCACCTGGCCAAGCCCTACACCCGCAACCAGCTCGGCGCTCTGATGGCGCGCTGGCTGCCGCCGCATCTCGTCGAAGGATCGGTCGATGCGCCGCGCACGCAGCCGGCGCCGCTGGTCGCGGTGGCCGAACC
>JANOEG010000107.1:0-2401 GCA_031413095.1 Burkholderiales bacterium
ACATTCGCGCAGGTCGAACGGGTGCGCCTCGATGTCCATGCGCCCGGCTTCGATCTTGGAGAAGTCGAGGATGTCGTTGATGATCGTCAGCAGCGAATCGCCGGAGTCGCGGATGGTGGTGGCGAAGTCGCGCTGGTCTTCGGTCAAGGGCGTGTCCAGCAGCAGGCCGCTCATGCCGATGACTGCGTTCATCGGCGTGCGGATCTCGTGGCTCATCGTGGCCAGGAAGGAGCTCTTGGCTTCGTTGGCGCTTTCTGCAAGAAGCCTGGCGGCTTCGGCCTGGGCCCGCGCCTCCTTCGTCTCGTTGAACAGCCGCGCATTCTGGATCGCGATCACTGCCTGGTCGGCAAAAGTCCGCAACAGGTTGCGTTCCTTTTCACTGAAGGCCTGCATGGTGGTACGCCCCACCAGAATGGAACCGATAGCGCGCTCCTCCCAAAGCATGGGCGCCACGACCAGCGAATAGTTCTTGCCGAAACGATCACGGGCAAATTGGCGCAGGCTCGGCGGTGTTTCGGGGTCGTTGAAGACGTCGGCGTAGTGCACCAGCCGGCGCTCACGGATCGCCGCTTCGCTCGCGGTGCCTTCTATGGGGATCGGAAACAGTTGACGCGCCGTGGCCTCGTCGGGGCCATTGAAGGCGCCGATGTGCAGCAAGCCATCGTCGCCCACCAGCAGGATCGTGCGCATATCGCCACCAAACAGGTGGTCGATGCTGCCGAGTATCTTGTCGAACACCGGTTGTGTATCGGCCACCGAGTTGCTGATGACGCTCAGGATGTCGGCCGAGGCCTTCTGCTGCTCCAGCGCCTCCTTCGTGTCGTTGAACAGCCGCACGTTCTCGATCGCGATCACGGCCTGGTCGGCGAACGAGCTGGCAAGCGCGATTTCCTGCGCGTTGAACGCGCCGGCAGCCCTGCGCCTCACGTTCAAGACGCCCACGCAATCGTTGCCGCTCAGCAGCGGGACCATCAGCGACGCTGCCATCCCAGTGGCCGCGAAAACCTCGCCCTCGAAGGCCGGCAGCTCGATGGCCCGCCAGTCCGGGATGTGCAGCGGCGCTTTCGAGCGGATGACTCGCGATGGAAAGTTGGCGTCTTCGTCGATCGGAATGGGTCGCCGTCCGATCGCCAACTTCTGGCCATCGGCGCTGGCCAGTGCGATCGACCAGAACGAATCCTGATCGCAGCGGAAGATCCCCACGCGATCGCA
This sequence comes from Burkholderiales bacterium, assembly GCA_031413095.1. Lineage (GTDB taxonomy): Bacteria > Pseudomonadota > Gammaproteobacteria > Burkholderiales > Burkholderiaceae_C > CADEEN01. The sequence continues at coordinate 1,213 of JANOEG010000107.1, forward strand.
CGCGAGCAGGCGCAAGGTCGTGTTGACGATGGCGTCGAACACCGGCGTCACGTTGGTCGGCGAGCTGCTGATCACGCGCAGGATGTCGGCGCTGGCCGTCTGGCGTTGCAGTGCAGTCTGTGTTTCGTTGAACAGGCGAGTGTTTTCGATCGCGATCACGGCTTGGTCGGCAAAGGTCTGCAGCAGCGCGATCTGCTTGTCTTCGAAGGGCTGTGCTTCAGTGCGGCGCACCACGATGGCCCCGATGCTTTCGCCTTGCTGCAGCAGCGGCACGCTGAGGATCGCGCGATGACCCATGCGTTGCGAAAGCTCACGGCCATCGGGGAACTCGGCGCCTTCGTCGGACAGCAGGTCTCGCACATGCACCGGCCGCTTGTCGATGACGGCGCGGCCGGCGGTCCAGTTGCGGTTGATCGGATGCTTCTCCAGGCCGATCGGGATCGGACCGCAGTGGGCGCTGAAGCGCAGATCGTCGCCATCCTTGAGCAACACTGCCGCATCGGCGGCACCGCACACCTCGCAGGCGCTGTCGACGATCACCTGAAGCACCGGAGCCACGTCGGAGGGTGACCCGGCGATGACCTTCAGGATGCCGGCCGTGGCCGTCTGCAACTCGAGCGACTCGCTCAGATCGGCGGTGCGCGCCTCGACCTTGCGCTCCAGTGTTTCGTGCGCTTCCTGGATGCGCCCGGCCATCTCGTTGAAGTGCGTGGCCAGCGCGCCGATCTCGTCGCCAGTGCGCACCGGAATGCGGCTGGCGAGGTCGCCCTCGCCGAGCTTCTTCGCACCGGCCTGCAGCTCGGTGATCGGCACCGTCATTCGGCGTGCCAGCAGCGTGCCTCCGGCACCGGCCAGTAGCGCGCCCACGGTCAGCAGCGCCAGCGTCTTGACCAGCGCGGCCCAGACCGGGCCGCGCGCCTCCGCCGACGGCAGCTCGACAAAGACATGCCAGTTGACCTTGGTCACGCGGGCATTGGCCGACAGCACGGCGCGGCCGTCGGGGCCGTAGCCGTCCATCGCGGACTTGACGCTCGCAGCGTCAGGCGCGCTGGGTGCAACGGACGCAGCGGCGACAGCGGCCGTCACCTGCGGCATCGCTTCGAGGCTGGTGTTGCGCAGCACCAGGTTCATGTCGGGGTGCGCGATCAGGCGGCCCTTCGTATCGGTGATGAAGGCGTAGCCTGCCTTG
>JANOEG010000108.1:0-6756 GCA_031413095.1 Burkholderiales bacterium
GGCCAGCTCGAGTTCGAGCATCGGCTTGCGGTGCTGGATGCCGGCGTTGTTGATCAGGATGCCGATTTCGAGGCCCTGCTTGTCGAAGCCTTCGAAGGCGGCGACCACCGCCGCTTCGTCGGCAACGTCGAACGCAGCGCCCAACGCCGTGATGCCGAGTTCTCGCAGCTTCGCCACGGCTTCATCGACCGCGCTCTGCTGCCGGCTGTTGACGATGATCTGCGCGCCGGACTCGGCCAGGCCGCGGGCGAGGGCGAAGCCGATTCCGCGCGTCGAGCCGGTGACGAGCGCGGTGCGGCGGGAAAGGTCGAACAGGGTGCGGCTGGAAGGCGTTTGCATGGTGTCAATTTATATGACGTATGACGTTTGAGTGATTCGTGAAAACCCTCATTCGCATGTGTGATGTTTTGGCGGAGCCGTACTGACAGAAACCCGGTTGCGCTTCAAACGTCATACGTGATATAAAAATCTATGAGCACCCGATCCGCCGCGCCCCGCGCCACCTTCCACGAGCAGGTGGTAGAGCAACTCGGCCGCGACCTCTGCTCAGGCCGCTACCCGCCGGGTGCGGTGCTGCCGTCGGAGCCCGAGCTGGGCGAGCGCTTCGGGTTCTCGCGCATCGTCATCCGCGAGGCGATCAAGTCGCTGGTGGCCAAGGGCATGCTCGAAGTCAGCCGCCGCGTCGGCACGCTGGCGCTGGAGCCGACACGCTGGAACCTGTTCGATCCGCAAGTGATCCGCTGGCGCGCCGGCAGCGTCGACTTCGACGACACGATGGCGCGCGACCTGATGGAGCTGCGCCGCATCGTCGAGCCTGCCGCTGTCCGGCTGGCCGCCGAACGCGCGAGCGCCGAGGAGCGGCGTGCGCTGCGCGCAGCCTACATGGCGATGGCGCGCGCCGTCGCGGGCAAGGGCGACTATGTCGAGGCCGACCTTGCCTTCCACACCACCATCCTCTCGGCCTGCGGCAACCAGTACGTGCGCCAGATGACCGGGGCGATGGCGGCGATGCTCGAAGCCAGCTTCGAGATCGTGACGCAGAAGCCCGGTGGCCCGGCGCAGTCGCTGCCGATGCACGAGGCGGTGTGCGTGGCCATCGAGCGCGGCGACGCGGCCGGCGCCGAGCGCGCCGCGATCCGCTTGATCGAGAGCGCCGAGCAGGACCTGAAGGACCTGATGCCCCTGCGCAAGGCCGCGGCGGCGAAGGCGTCTGCGCCCTCGGCACGCCGACGCGCCGCGGCCCGCGCTGCCTGAACGGCGCGACATGAAGTCAGCTCGCTGGCCACCTACCGCGTGGCGCCACGCTGGATGTTTCGGGTGATCGAGACCGACGAGGCGCGGGTCGTGCATGCCAGCCGCAACGCTCCCGATTGGCACAACCCGCTGTGGCGCCACGCCGACGGCAGCGTGGCCGAATGGTGAGCGACGCAACCCCTTCGCTGATCGGCCTCGATTGGGGCACGTCGAGCCTGCGTGCTTTTTTGATGGGCGAAGGCCGCGTTGTCGAGACGCGCCACTCGCGCGACGGTGTGCAGAGCCTGAACGGTCGTGCCGACGAGTTTGAGCGTGTCTTCGGCGCGATCGCGGGTGAATGGTTGCGGCGCTGGCCGGCATTGCCCGTTGTCGCCTGCGGCATGGTCGGCAGCGCGCAAGGCTGGCGTGAAGCGCCGTATGCACGCTGCCCGGTCGATGCGCGTGCGCTCGCCGCGCACGGCGCGCGCGTCGCCAGCGGCGCCGGGCCCGAAGTGCTGATTGCGCCGGGCGTGCTGTTCGAACCGGCGCAAGGTGCACCCGACGTGATGCGTGGCGAAGAAACGCAGGTCGCCGGCGCGTTGCTGCAGCAGCCGGCATGGGCTGCGGGCGCCACCTTCCTGCTGCCCGGCACGCACTCGAAGTGGGTGCGGGTCGAAGGGGGCTGCATCGTCGCTGTCGCCACCGCGATGACCGGCGAGCTGTTCGCGCTGCTGCGCACGCACTCGATCCTTGGACGGCTGATGACGCCAGGCGACGAGCACGATGCCGGCGCCTTCACCCGCGGCCTCGATGCTGCGCGCGCAGAAGGTGGCCTGCTGCACCAACTGTTCGCGGCACGCACGCTGGGCCTGACCGATCGCCTGCCGCGCACCGGACTGGCCGACTACCTCTCGGGCTTGCTCATCGGGCACGAGCTGGTGCACGCGCTCGATGCGCATGACTGCACTGCACCGCTGGTGCTGGTCGGCGAGCCCGCCCTCTGCGCACGCTACGCTCAGGCGTTGCGCCACTTCGGCATCACCACAGATGCCGTGCTCGACAACACGGCCCCGGCTGGGCTCTGGGCCTTGGCCTGTGCAGCCAATCTGGTCAAGCCATGACTACTGAACTTCAGGACCGATTCGCCGCCGCCTGTGCCCAGCTGCCGCTGGTGGCCATCCTGCGCGGGCTCACGCCCGGCGAGGCCGCGCCGATCGGACGCGTGCTCTACGACGCCGGCTTCCGGCTGATCGAAGTGCCGCTGAATTCGCCTGATCCGCTGGCGAGCATCGCCACGCTGCGGCGTGAACTGCCCAGCGACGCACTCGTTGGCGCGGGCACGGTGCTGGGCGTGCAAGCCGTGGCCGAGGTCAAGGCGGCCGGTGGCGAGTTGATCGTCATGCCGCATGCCGATGTCGTCGTCATTCGCGCGGCCAAGGCGGCGGGCCTCGTCTGCGTGCCCGGCGTGGCCACACCGACCGAGGCCTTTGCGGCGCTTGCTGCCGGGGCCGATGCGCTGAAATTGTTCCCCGCCGAGCTCGTCACGCCGGCAGCGCTGAAGTCGATGCGCGCCGTCCTGCCTCGGGGCGCCGCGCTCCTGCCCGTCGGCGGCATCACGCCCGAAGGCATGCGTGTCTACCATGAGGTGGGAGCGGCAGGCTTCGGTCTCGGCTCGGCCCTGTATGCGCCAGGTCAGAGCGCGCAGGTCGTGCAGTCCCGCGCCGAGGCGTTCCGGCGCGCCTGGCACGATCTGGTCCGAGGCTGACTGGTCCTAGAGAACCTCGCTCGCAAAGTCCGCCAACCGCGAGCGTTCACCGCGTGCCAGCGTTAGGTGGCCGCTGTGCGGCCAGCCCTTGAAGCGATCGACGGCAAAGGTCAGGCCCGACGAGCCTTCGGTGAGGTAGGGCGTGTCGATCTGCGCCAGGTTGCCCAGGCAAATGATCTTGGTGCCCGGGCCGGCTCGCGTGATCAGCGTCTTCATCTGCTTGGGCGTCAGGTTCTGCGCTTCGTCGATGATGACGAACTTGTTCAGGAACGTGCGGCCGCGCATGAAGTTCAGGCTCTTGATCTTGATCTTGCTGCGCACCAGGTCGTTGGTGGCGGCGCGGCCCCAGTCGCCGGCGCTGCTGTCGCCGCGCGCCAGCACCTCCAGGTTGTCATCGAGCGCGCCCATCCACGGGCCCATCTTTTCCTCTTCCGTGCCGGGCAGGAAGCCGATGTCTTCTCCCACCGGCACGGTGACGCGGGTGACAAGGATCTCGGCGTAGCGGCGGTCGTCGAGCACCTGCGACAGACCGGCGGCGAGCGTCAGCAGCGTCTTGCCGGTGCCCGCCGTGCCGGCGAGGGTGACGAAGTCGCACTCCGGGTCCATGAGCAGGTTGAGCGCAAAGTTCTGCTCGCGGTTGCGAGCCGTCACGCCCCAGACGGCGTTCTTCTGGTGCGTGTAGTCCTTCAGCGTCTTCAGCAGCGCGGTCTTGCCAGTGATTTCGGTGACGCGCGCGTACAGCGGCGCGGCGCCCGGCGTTTCGAGGTAGACGAACTGATTGACCATCAGCACCGGCACCATCGGCCCGGCGATGCGGTAGAAGGTGTGGCCGCCTTGCTGCCAGCTCTCCATGGTCTTGCCATGGCGGTCCCAGAAGTCGGCCGGCAGCGGCAGCACGCCGGTGTAGAGCAGGTCGCCGTCTTCGAGGGTCTTGTCGTTGAAGTAGTCCTCGGCCGCCAGGCCGAGTGCGCGCGCTTTGATGCGCATGTTGATGTCCTTCGACACCAACACCACTTCGCGACCGTCGCCTTTCTTGTGTTCTTCACGCAGGCTGATCACGACGCCGAGGATCTGGTTGTCGGCCTTGCCCTGCGGCAACCCATCGGGCAGCTTGGCGTCGAGGAAGGTGGTCTGGAAGAACAGCTTGCCGCCGGCTTCGCGCTTGCCGGTTTTGGCCAGCGGTATGCCTTCTTTCGGGTCCGCAAAGCCTTGTGCCGCCAGTGCGTCGAGTTCCCGGCTGACCTGGCGCACGTTGCGCGAGACCTCGCTCATGCCCTTCTTGTGGCCGTCGAGTTCTTCGAGCGTGATCATCGGCAGGTAGACGTCGTGCTCTTCGAAACGGAAGAGGCAGGTCGGGTCGTGCATCAGGACGTTGGTGTCGAGCACGAACAGCTTGGCTGGGCCCGTGCCGCGCGGCTTGCGCGGTTTGGGCTGCGGCGCCAACAGGCGCGTCGGCAGGGCGGACACCGGCCGCAGCGGCGCAGCCGCCTGGGCTTGGCTGCTGTCGAACAGGTCCAGCACACCGGGGCCGGCTTCGGTCTCGGTGTTGCTGCTGCTCTTGGGGTTGTCGCGGCGCGCCGGCTTGGGCGCGGCCTGGGATTCGTAGTCGGCGGGGGCGAGAAGGGCGGCTTTGCGTGCAGGGGGCTTGGGCAGTGGCATCGTTTCTCGATCTGTCAGTCAAAAAACAAAAAGCCGCACAGCAAGCTGTGCGGCTTTCAGCGGGGTGGCGTCGTGGAGCGACTCACGCAATGATTATGGCGCTGTCGCTCAGGCGGCTTTCTTCAACAGTTTCACGGCTTTGAGGACTTCGTCCACATGGCCTGCGACCTTGATGCCGCGCCATTCGCCGCGCAGCGTGCCGGTGGCGTCGATCAGGAACGTGCTGCGCTCGATGCCCTTGACCTTCTTGCCGTACATGATCTTGTTCTTGACCACGCCGAACATGTGGCAGAGCTTCTCTTCGGTGTCGGCGATCAGCTCGAAGGGCAGCTCGAGGTTGGCCTTGAACTTTTCGTGTGAGGCCATGTTGTCGCGCGACACACCGAGGATCAGCGCACCGGCCTTGACGAAGTCCTTGTAGCGATCACGGAATTGCATCGCTTCGGTGGTGCAGCCCGGGGTGTGATCCTTCGGATAGAAGTACAGCACGACGGCTTGACCGCGGAAGGTATCGGGGCCGATCTTCAGTCCGCCTGTGGCGACGGCTTCAAACTCGGGTAGGGGCTTGTTGATGGCTGGCGTCATGAGGGGCGGGCTGAAAGCTCGTGTTGCCTGCGGCTGCAAGCGCGTCGCTCGATTATAAAGGCTACCAATAGAGGCTACGATAAGGCGGGCCGCCGCTGCCTGCGGCACTCGGGCGATAGCTGGGGGCGAGGGCAGCAGATTCAATCCGCCAGCTCCGGCAGCAGCGCCGCTACCACCGACCGGCCCTCGGCAGCGAGCACGTTGTAGGTGCGGCAGGCCGCCGCGCTGTCCATCGTTTCGAGGCCGATGCGGGCTTCGATGAGGCTGCGATACAGCGCCGCAGAAATGAAGCGCAGGCGGGCTCCGCTGCCGAAAATCACCAGCTCCGGCTTGAGCGCCAACACCTTGCTGAAGTGCTCGGCCGTGAGGGCTGTGTGACTCGGCGCCGACCACGCCCGCACCTCGCCTTTCCAAGGCACGAGCAGGCTGCCTTCGAAACGCTGATTGTTGACCCACACGGCGCCGGGCTCGTGGCGCGAGATGGCGTTGGTGCCGGAGAAGGTGTCGGGCTGGAATTTCATGGTGCTGTGGTCAAATTCTAGGTTCTGCACCAATGCAATTGACGCCGTGAAGCCCGTTCTCAAATCCAGCAAGCTGGCCAACGTCGGCTACGACATCCGTGGGCCGGTGCTCGACAAGGCCCGTCAGATGGAGGAAGAGGGCCACAAGATCATCAAGCTCAACATCGGCAACATCGCCGCGTTCGGCCTGGAGCCGCCGGACGAGATCGTGCAGGACATGATCCGCAACCTGGGTTCGCAGGTGGCGGCGGGCTACACCGACAGCAAAGGCCTGTTCGCACCGCGCAAGGCGGTGGTGCACTACACGCAGCAAAAGCAGGTGGCAGGCGTCAGCGTCGATGACGTGTACCTCGGCAACGGCGCCTCCGAGCTGATCGCGATGAGCATGAACGCGCTGCTCGACGCCGGCGACGAGGTGCTGATCCCATCGCCCGATTACCCGCTGTACACCGCGGTGGTGTCGCTGTCCGGCGGCACGCCGGTGCACTATCGCTGCGACGAAGGTGCGGGCTGGCTGCCGGACATCGCCGACATCAGGAAGAAGGTGACGCCGCGCACCAAGGCCATCGTCGTCATCAACCCGAACAACCCGACGGGTGCGCTGTACCCGGTGGAGTTGCTGCGTGAGATTGTCGACGTGGCGCGCGCGCACCAGTTGATCGTCTTTACCGACGAGATCTACGACAAGACGGTGTACGACGGGCAGGAGCACACGAGCATCGCGTCGCTGGCCGACGACGTGTTGTGCGTGACCTTCAACGGCCTGTCGAAGAACTACCGCTCCTGCGGCTACCGCGCCGGCTGGATGGTGGTTTCGGGCGACAAGCGTCACGCCAAGGACTACATCGAAGGCCTGAACATGCTGGCCTCGATGCGCCTTTGCTCCAACACGCCCGGGCAGCTGGCCATCCAGACGGCGCTGGGGGGCTACCAGAGCATCAAGGACTTGGTCGCACCGAGCGGGCGCCTGGGTCGCCAGCGCGATCTCGCCCA
>JANOEG010000109.1:0-6615 GCA_031413095.1 Burkholderiales bacterium
GAGCGGCCGGCGTTGTTGATGAGGAAGTCGACGCCGCCGTGGTTCTCGTTGAGCAGCGCCGTGAAGCGGTCGCAATCGGCCATGTCGGCGATGTCGGCTGAATACGCCACGAACGAATAGCCCTTGGCCTTGGCTTCCTTGCACGCTTCGTCGAGCTTGTCCTGGTCGCGGCCGCAGATGATCGTCACCGCACCGGCTTCGGCAAACTTGTGCGCCGCGGCCAGGCCGATGCCCGACGAGCCGCCGGTCACCAGCACCACCTTCCCGGCCACCGTGCCTTTGAGCGAGCGGTCGATGAACAGATCGGGGTCGAGGTGGCGCTCCCAGTAATCCCACAGGCGCCAGCCGTAGTCTTCGAGCTTCGGGCACTCGATGCCGCTGCCCTTCAATGCCGCGTCGAGATCACGCCGGTCGTAGCGCGTCGGCCAGTTGATGAACTCGAGGATGTCTTCGGGCAGGCCGAGGTCCTTCATCACCGCGCCGCGGATGCGCCGCACCGGCGCCAGCGCCATCAGCCCCTTCTTGACGCTTTTCGGAATGAATCCGAGCAGCGCGGCGTTGACGAAGACGTTCATCTTCGGCGCGTGCGCGGCCTTGCTGAAGATGTCGAGCACGTCGCCAATGCGGTAGCCCATCGGGTCGACGAGGTGGAAGCACTTGCCCTTGAGCTCCGCCTTCGAATGCGCGATGTGGTCGATGCACGAAACGACGAAGTCCACCGGCACGATGTTCAGCCGTCCGCCCTCCAAGCCCACCGACGGGAACCACGGCGGCAGCAACTGCCGCATGCGCTGGATCAGCTTGAAGAAGTAGTACGGCCCGTCGATCTTGTCCATCTCGCCGGTTTTCGAATCACCGACGACGAAGGCCGGGCGATACACCGTCCACGGCACCTTCGATTCCTTGCGCACGATCTTCTCGCTCTCGTGCTTGGTGTTGAAGTACGGGTGGTCGAGGTTTTCGGCCTCGTCGAACATGTCTTCGCGGAACACGCCTTCGTACAAGCCAGCGGCGGCGATCGAGCTGACGTGATGCAGGTGCTTGGCGTCGATCGCCTTGGCGAACTCGACGACGTTGCGCGTGCCTTCGATGTTGGCCTGGATCTGCGTTTCCTCGTCGGCCTTCAGGTCGTACACCGCGGCCAGATGGAACAGCGCATCGATCGTGCCCTTGAGACCCTTGATCTCATCGCCAGCGACACCGAGCTTCTTGCCCGTGAGGTCGCCGTACACCGGAATCGCACGCGCCTTCGTCGTGCCCCAGTACTCGAGCAGTTCCGGCACCTTGCGCTCGCTTTCCCTGCGCAGCAGGAAGTACACCGTGGCGCCCTTGCGCGCGAGCAGCGTCTTGACGAGGCGTTTGCCGATGAAGCCGGTGGCGCCGGTGACGAAATACTGCATCGTTGTCTCCTGGGTCGGTCTTGCACATGAGCGCGGATATCGAGCGCCGATTCTTAGGCCAAACCCACAGGGCCACACGCGCGCTTTCCCGAAGGGGCGCATAGACACGGCTCACTAGGAAAGCAGCCTCGGCACTCCTATAGTTCCTGCACAGGATTCATCACGTCTCACGCGAAGGACACGCACATGGTCAAGAAGCTGCAAAAGATGGTCCAGAAGAAGGCCTCCAACCCCGCTGGCCTGCTCGACAACCCAATCGCTGCAGCGGTGAAAGAGCAAGCCGAGCACATCTGGCTGGCCGGCATGGGCGCGTTCTCGAAAGCGCAGGCTGGCGGCAGCAAGGCCTTCGAGCAACTGATGAAGCAAGGCACGACGCTGCAGCAGAAGACGCAGGGCCTGGCCGAAGAGCGCATCAGCGCGGTGACGAGCAAGATGACCGCAGTGGCCGGTGGTGTGGGCGAGAAGGCCGGCGCGTCGTGGGACAAGCTGGAATCGATCTTCGAAGCGCGCGTCGAGAAGGCGCTCAACAAGATGGGCGTGCCTTCGCGCAAGGACATCAATGCGCTGATCAAGCGCATCGATGAGCTGTCGTCCAAGGTCAGCGTGAAGACGCCGGTCAAGACCGCCGCCAAGACGTTGCGTGCTGCCGCCAAGAAAACGCCGGTCAAGCGCGCGGCGCGCAAGACCGCTTGATCGTTCGCAAGACCCGGAAGAAGCAGGGGCGCCGCGGCGCCCCTGCTGCGTTGCGCAAGCCCCGCATCGGATTGGCGACATCGACGGGTGCGAAGCCGAGGATCGGCCTCGCGTTGGCCGGTGGCGGCCCGCTCGGCGCGATCTACGAAATCGGCGCGCTGTGCGCGCTCGACGAAGCGCTGGTCGGCATCGACCTGACGCAACTCTCTGGCTACGTCGGCGTCTCCGCCGGTGGTTTCGTCGCCGCCGGTCTGGCCAACGGCATGAGTGCGCGTGACCTGTGTGCGAGCTTCATCGAGAACACCTCCAAGAAGGACGACCTCTTCAGCCCCTCGCTGCTGATGAAGCCGGCGTGGGACGAATACTTCAAGCGCGCTGCCGCACTGCCCTCGCTCAGCGCGCAAGCCGCTTACCAATATTTCGTCAAGGGCCGCTCGCGCATGGCCGCCTTCGAGCGCCTGGGCCGTGCGCTGCCGGCGGGCATCTTCAGCGGCCAGGCGATGCAGGAGCGCCTGGCACAACTCTTCAGCGCCCCGGGCCGCACGAACGACTTTCGCCAGTTGAAGCGCAAGCTCGTGCTCGTGGCCACCGATCTCGACAGCGGTGAGGCGGTGCCCTTCGGCGAGCCCGGCCTCGACGATGTGCCGATCTCGCTCGCAGTGCAGGCCAGCGCCGCCTTGCCCGGCTTGTATGCGCCGGTGGAGATCAACGGCCGCACCTGCGTCGATGGCGCGCTGAAGAAGACGCTGCACGCCAGCGTGCTGCTCGACGAGGGCCTGGACCTGCTGATCTGCCTGAACCCGCTGGTGCCGTTCGACGCCACGCACGCGCCGCGACACAAGGTGCTGGGCAGCAACGACGAACGCATCCCGCGGCTGATCGACGGCGGCCTGCCAGTCGTGCTGTCGCAGACCTTCCGCTCGCTGATCCACTCGCGCCTCGAACTCGGCATGAAGGGTTATGCGCAGACGCATCCGCAGACCGACATCCTGCTGCTGGAGCCCGACCACCGCGATGCCGAGATGTTCCTGGCCAACACGTTCAGCTGGTCGCAGCGCCGCGCTCTGGCCGAGCACGCCTACCAGCGCACGCGCGAGATGCTGCGCTCGCAGCGCTCGGTCATCGCCAAGCAACTCGCACCGCACGGCGTGACGCTCGATCACGCCGCGCTCGACGACGAGGAGCGTCGCCTGCTCGGCAAGGCGCGGCGTGGCGGGCCACGCACCGCGCGCGCGCTGAAGAGACTCGAAGAAACGCTGGCCGATCTGGAAAACGCGCGGCGCTAGGCCGGTTCAACCGAGGTAGCGCGCTTCCAGGTGCGACTTGAAGTGCGCCGGGTTCAGCACCTCGCCGCTGGCCCGCACCGCCAGCTCGTCGGTGCTCCAGCGCGAGCCTTGATGCCAGATGTTGTCGCGCAGCCAGTCGAACACCGGCGCAAAGTCGCCGCGGCCGATGCGCTCGTCGACGTCCGGCATCACGCGGCGCATCGTCGCGAACCATTGCGCGGCGTACATCGCACCGAGCGAGTAGCAGGGGAAATAGCCGAACAGGGCGTCGGGCCAGTGCACGTCCTGCATCGGGCCGTCCTTGAAGTTGCCGCGCGTGTCCAGGTGCAGCAGCTCGGCCATCTTCTGGTCCCACAGCGCGGGCACGTCTTCGGGCTCGATCTCGCCTTCGATCAGCGGCCGCTCGATCTCGTAGCGCAGGATGACGTGCGCAGGGTACGTCACCTCGTCGGCATCGACGCGGATCAGACCGCGCTTGACGCGTGTCATCAGCTTCCACAAGTTGTCGGGCTCGAACGCCGGTTGGTCGCCGAACGCGGTGCGCAGCATCGGCGCCATGACTTTGGCGAAACCCGGGTGGCCGCCGAGCTGCATCTCGAACGACAGCGACTGGCTCTCGTGAATCGCCATCGAGCGCGCGTCGCTGACCGGCTGGCCGAGCCACTCGCGCGGCCGGTTCTGCTCGTAGCGGCCGTGGCCGGTCTCGTGCACCGTGCCCATCAGCGACTGAAGGAACTGATCTTCGCGGTAGCGCGTGGTCATGCGCACGTCCTCGGGCACACCGCCGGAAAACGGGTGTGTGCTCGTGTCGAGGCGGCCGGCATCGAAGTCGAAGCCGAGCATCGTCACCACGCGCTGGCACAGCGCCTGTTGCGCGGGCACGGGGAACGGGCCGCGCGCTTCGACCAGCGTGTCTTTGCGCTGGCGGCGGGCGACACGGTCGATCAGGCCTGGCAGCCACTGCCGCACCGCGCCGAAGACGGGGCCGACCTGCTCGCTGCGCATGCCCGGCTCGAATCGGTCCATCATGGCGTCGTACTTCGACAGGCCGGTCTGCTGGGCAAGCAATGCAGCCTCTTCGCGCGCCACCGCCACCACCGGCTTCCAGTTGTCGAGAAAGCCCATCCAGTCGTTGGCCGGACGCTGCGTGCGCCAGGCGTGCTCGCAGCGCGAGGTCGCCATTTCGTGCCGGGTGACGAGTGACTCCGGCAGCGCGGTGGCCTGTCGCCACTCGCGGCGGATCTCGCGCAGGTTGGCGCGCTGGTGGTCCGACAGCGGCTCCTGCTCGGCACGCGCAATGCGATCGCCCAGCGTCGGCTCGGTGCGCAGGCGGTGCATCAGCGCCGCAAGTTCGGCCATCGCCGACGTGCGCGCTTCGTTGCCCTTGGGCGGCATGTTGGCCGCGCGGTCCCAACTGACGATGGAGCCCAGATGCGCGTAGTGGTGCAGACGCGTGAAGTGCGCGGTGAGGTCGTCGTAGGTCGGCGTGTTCATCGGCACATTCTTTCAGCTCTGGATATTGATCTGCCCCGGGAAGAACCACAACAGCACCCCGGTGTAGATCACATAGCGAAGAAACTTTCCGACCGCCATGTAGCCCACGCAAGGCCAGAACGGCAGGCGCAGCCAGCCGGCCAGAGCGCACAAGGGATCGCCAATCACCGGCAGAAACGCCAGCAGGCAGGCCTTCGGCCCGAAGCGCTCCAGCCAGACCAGCGCCTTCAACTCCGAGGGCTTGCGGTACTTGACTTTCTCGAAAGCGCGTTCGGCGCCCCAGCCCATCCACCAACTGATCGCACCGCCGATGGTGTTGCCGGCGGTGGCGACGACCATTGCTGGCCAGAACAACTCGGGGTTCAACTTCAGCAGACCGAACAGCGCCGGCTCGCTGCCCAAAGGCAACAAAGTGGCCGACAGCAGCGCCACGAAGAACAGGGTCACGAGACCGTACTTCGGCAGCGCCAGCGCCGCCAACAGCGCGTGAACCCAAGCTTCCATTGCTGACGATTATCGGCGGCGATGCGTCGCTATACTTGCGCCTCATTTTTCAGCAGTCACCCCCCGGTCCTCCTATGAACATCGGTGCCTTCGCGCTGCCGAACAACTTGTTCGTCGCCCCCATGGCGGGGGTGACCGACCGGCCGTTTCGCATGCTCTGCCGACAACTCGGCGCCGGCCATGCTGTGAGCGAAATGGTGACGAGCCAGCGTGCGTTGTGGAGTTCGCTGAAGACCTCGCGCCGCGCCGATCACTCGGGTGAACCGGGGCCGATCGCGGTGCAGATCGCCGGCGTCGATGCGCAGCAGATGGCCGACGCGGCGCTGTACAACATCGACCGCGGCGCGCAGATCATCGACATCAACATGGGCTGCCCGGCGAAGAAGGTCTGCAACGTCTTTGCCGGCTCGGCACTGATGAGCAATCAGCCACTGGCGATGCGCATCATCGACGCCGTGGTCGCCGCCTGCGCGCCGCGCCATGTGCCGGTGACACTGAAGATGCGCACCGGCCGCTGCGACAGCGAGAAGAACGCGCTGGCGATCGCCCGCGCCGCAGAGTCGGCCGGCATCACGCTGCTGACGGTGCACGGCCGCACCCGCGAGCAGGGCTTCAAGGGCCTGGCCGAGTACGACACGGTCGCGGCCGTCAAAGCCGCGCTGCGCATTCCGGTGGTGGCCAACGGCGACATTGACTCGCCCGAGAAAGCGCGGGCCGTGCTCGCGCACACGAACGCCGACGCCTTGATGATCGGCCGCGCCGCACAGGGTCGGCCGTGGATCTTTCGCGAGGTCGCGCACTTTCTGGCCACCGGCCAGCACCTTCCGCCGCCGACGGTGACCGAAGCCGCGCAGTGGCTGACCTCTCACCTGCACGACCACTACGCGCTGTATGGCGAGTACACCGGCGTCCGCAGCGCGCGCAAACACATCGGCTGGGCGCTGCGCGAGTTGCCGGGCGGTGAGGCGTTTCGCGCTGAGATGAACCTCATCGACGACTGCGCGGCGCAACTGCGCGCGGTCGGCGATTGGTTCGCCGAGCTCGGCGCACAGCACCAGCGGCTGCCACGCAAGACATCCACAACAGCGGCCGCAGCCAACGACGAGCCCCTTGAGTTGATCGCGGCATGACCAAAAAGCAGATCGACGCCTGCGTGCGCGACAGCCTCGAGCAGTACTTCAAGGACCTGCGCGGCGCCGAGCCGCATTCACTGCACGACATGATCCTGGCAGCTGCCG
>JANOEG010000110.1:0-6128 GCA_031413095.1 Burkholderiales bacterium
TGTTCCGCTTCGATGTCGGCCGCGCGCCCGACGGGCTGGCCATCTCGGCCGACGGCCAGCGCCTGTACGTCAACAACTTCATGGACCGCACGCTAGGCGTGCACGACCTCGCGCGCCTGACCAACTTCGGCGAGCTGGTGGTGACAGCCGTGGCCGCGCCCAACGCCATCGCCAGCGAACGCCTGGTGGCCACCGTGCTGCAGGGCAAGCGCCTGTTCTACGATGCCCGTGACACGCGACTGGCGCGCGACGCGTATCTCAGCTGCGCCAGTTGCCACAACGACGGCGGTCAGGATGGCCGCGTCTGGGACATGACCGGATTCGGTGAGGGCTTGCGCAACACGATCAGCCTGCGTGGCCGCGGCAGTGGCCACGGCCGCGCCCACTGGACGGGCAACTTCGACGAGACGCAGGATTTCGAAGCGCAGATACGCAACTTTGCCGGCGGCAGCGGGCTGATGAGCAACGCCGACTTCAATGCCGGCACACGCAGCCAGCCACTGGGCGACCCCAAGGCCGGGCTGTCGGCGGATCTGGATGCATTGGCGGCTTATGTAGCGTCGCTCAACGCCTTCGCGCCGAGTCCGCAGCGGCCGTCGCCCGCGGCGGTGTCGAGTGCGGCACTCGAAGGTCGGCTCGTGTTCTCGCGCCAGAACTGTGCGTCATGCCATACCGGGGCTCCTTACACCAACAGCAGCACCAATGCGCTGATCAATGTCGGCACACTCAAGCCGGCCAGCGGCCAGCGCCTGGGCGCCACGCTGCTCGGGCTGGACGTGCCGACTCTGCGCGATGTCTGGGCCACCGCGCCGTACCTGCACGACGGCTCGGCGGCGACGATCGAAGACGCTATCAAGGCCCACACCGGCCTGGGCATCGGCAATGCCGACGCGACTCGCCTGGCCGCGTATCTGAAGGAGATCGGCAGCGAGGAGGGGCCGGCGCCGCAGTTCGGCTCGCTGGGTACGATCTGGCCTGCCACCGCGGCGCCGCTGCAGGCCGATGACGGCGACTCGGCCTCGACCAACGTCGGCACCAAATTCCGCTCCGACCTCGCCGGCTACATCACTGCAATTCGTTTCTACAAGGCGCCGGCCAACACTGGCACGCACACCGGTGCTCTGTGGACGGCCGCGGGCCAGCAATTGGCCACGGTGACCTTTACCAACGAAACGGCCTCCGGCTGGCAGCAGGCCAACCTCGCCACGCCGGTGCCGATCACGGCAAGCACGGTCTATGTGGTCTCCTACCTTGCGCCCAACGGCCACTACTCCGGCGACGACGACTATTTCGCCACCACTGGCGTGGACAACCCGCCGCTGCATGCGCTGCGCAACGGCGAGAGCGGAGCCAACGGCCTGTACCAGTACGCCAGCGCGCTCGCCTTCCCGACGCAGACCTATCGCTCAGAAAGCTACTGGGTCGACGTGGTGTTCACCACGTCCGTTGCCGACACGTCGCCGCCGACAGTGAGTGCAACGTCGCCGCTGGCAGGTGCGGTCGCCGTGCCCCTGGCCAGCAGCGTCAGTGCGACCTTCAGCGAGGCGATGGACGCAGCCACGATCGGAGCCTCGACCTTCGAGCTGCGCAACACCGCCACCAGCAGCCTCGTCAGCGGCAGCGTCAGCTACAACGCGGCAACGCGCGTGGCCACCTTCACGCCGGCGGCGGCGCTGGCGCCGGGCACCGTTTACAGCGCCAGCGTGCGCGGCGGCAGCACCGACCCGCGTGCCAAGGACGCTGCCGGCAACGCCCTTGCATCGACCGTGTCCTGGTCGTTCACGACCGCTGTGCCCGACACCACGGCGCCGACCATCAGCGCACGCTCGCCGGCCGATGGCGCCAGCGGGGTAGCGCTGGGCAGCACGGTCACACTGACCTTCAACGAGAGCATGGATGCGGCGACCGTCAACAACACGACGTTCCTGCTGCGCACCGCCGGCGGTGCGGCGGTGGTGGCCGGCGTGAGTTACAACGCCGCCACGCGCATGGCCACGCTCACACCGTCAGCGGCGCTGCTGCCGTCGACCAGCTACATCGCCACGGCGAGGGGCGGCGGCATCGACCCGCGCCTCAAGGACGTCGCCGGCAACGCGCTTGCGGCCACTGCGGAGTGGACGTTCGCGACCGTCGTTGCAGACACGGTGGCACCGACCGTCAGCGCCGCCACGCCGGCCAGCGGCGCCACAGGAGTGGCCACGGCAACCAGTGTCGTCATCACCTTCAACGAGCCGATGGACGCGGGTTCGATCTCGTCGGCTTCCATCGAGTTGCGGCAGACCACGGGCGGCGCCGTCATCGCGTCCAGCGTCAGCTACGCCGTGGCCACGCAGACCGCCACATTGAGCCCGACGGCGGCGCTGGTGCCGGGCACCGCGTACACCGTCACCGTGCGAGGCGGCGCCGATGCGCCGCAGGTGCGCGACAGTGCGGGCAATGCGCTGGCCGCGACCGCCAGTTGGTCCTTCACCACCGCGACTGGCCCGTCGTGTCCTTGCACGATCTGGCCGGCATCGGCCACACCCGCCGTCGCCGCGACGACTGACGCTGGATCGGTCAGCCTGGGCGTCAAGTTCCGCTCCGACGTCGCTGGCTACATCACTGGCATCCGCTTCTATAAAGGCAGCGGCAACACCGGCACGCATGTCGGCTCGCTGTGGAGCAGCAGCGGACAGCTGCTAGCCCAGGCCACCTTCGTCAATGAAACCGCCACCGGCTGGCAACAGGTCAATTTCGGTGCACCGGTGGCCATCGCTGCCAATACGACTTATGTGGCCTCTTATCTGGCACCGGTGGGCCGGTATGCCCTCGATAACAACTACTTCGTCTCCACGGGCTTGGACAACGTGCCGCTGCATGCACTCAGCACCACCGCAGGCGCCGGCAACGGTGTTTACGTCTATGGTGGCAGCCCGGCGTTCCCGAACGCGACGTTCAACGCCAGCAACTACTGGGTGGACGTGGTATTCGCCACCAGCGCTGTCGATAACACGGCGCCCATGGTCACTGCTCGCGCCCCGGCTGCCGCTGCGACCGGCGTGGCGGTGTCGAGCACGGTCAGCGTCACGTTCAGCGAGCCGGTCGACGCTGCATCCGTCTCGAGCAGTACGTTCGTCTTGCGCGACACCCTCGGCGCAACGGTGGCCAGCGCCGTGAGCTACAACGCATCGACCCAAGTGGCGACGTTGACGCCGACCAGCCCGCTCGCTCCCTCGACCCAGTACACCGCCACTGTGCGCGGTGGCGCGATCGACCCTGTGGTCAGGGACCTCGCGGGAAATCGCTTGGCTGCTGACAGCAGTGGCTCGTTCACCACGATCGCTGCGGATACCGCGCCGCCTACGATCACGGCAACCAGTCCGGTGAGCGCCGCCACGGGCATCAGCCGCACTGCCAACATCACGGTCACCTTCAGCGAAGCGATGACGGTGTCGACGATCAACACGTCGACGATCGAATTGCGCGCACCGGGGGGCGCGGTGGTTGCGTCGGTGGTGTCCTACAACGCGACCAATCGACGCGCCACGCTGAACCCGAATCCCACGCTCACCGGATTGACGACCTACACCGTGGTGGTGCGCGGAGGCGCAGCGGATCCGCG
This sequence comes from Burkholderiales bacterium, assembly GCA_031413095.1. Classification (GTDB taxonomy): domain Bacteria; phylum Pseudomonadota; class Gammaproteobacteria; order Burkholderiales; family Burkholderiaceae_C; genus CADEEN01. Next base: position 3,602 of record JANOEG010000110.1, read on the forward strand.
GGTCAAAGACGCTGCCGGCAATGCACTTGCAGTCGATCGTGTGATCACCTTCACCACACGGCAATAGAGCTACGAAAAAAACAAGGCCCCGAAGGGCCTTGTTGATTCAGCGATGCGCTCGACTACTCGTTGCTGCTTCCGCCGATGCCGAACAAAGCCAGCAACGATTGGAAGATGTTGTAGATGCTCAAGTACACACCAAGCGTCGCGGTGATGTAGTTCGTCTCTTCGCCGTCGCGCACGCGCTTCAGGTCGTACAGAATGAAGAACGAGAAGATGCCAATGATCAGCATCGCCAGGGTGATCATCAACGCGCCGCTTTGGATGAAGAAGTTGGCGATACCCGCCACCAACACCAGAATGGCTCCAATCATCATGAATTTAGCCATGCTCGACAGATCGCGCTTGACGATGGTCGACAACGTCGCCATGCCGAGGAAGATCGCGCCGGTGCCGGCAAACGCCATCATGATCAGGCTGGCACCGTTGCCCATGCCGAGCACGACGGCCAGCATGCGCGACAGCATCACGCCCATGAAGAACGTAAAGGCGAGCAGGATTGGCACACCCGCAGCGGAGTTCTTGTTCTTTTCGATCGCAAACATGAAGCCGAAGGCGCCAACCAGAAACACGATCAGGCCGATTCCAGGCGTCAGGATCTGGTTGATCCCCAGCGCCATGCCCATCCAGGCGCCCATGACGGTAGGCACCATCGACAAGGCAAGCAGCCAGTAGGTGTTGCGCAGTACGCGGTTGCGCTCGGCACTCAGCGCGCCAGAGCCCGCGGTATTGACATAAGCGGGTTGCAGACGATCGTCCATATGACAAGCCTCCGTTAGTGAAGTGATACAGCAGGCTATGAGCCAGCAACGGAATTCTAGTTCCCCACCATCGCGGTCAGGAATGACCTTCTGCGCCGTGGCGGAATTGAAATGTCCGAGGCACGTACATTGGGGGGATCGACACTTATGCCAGAGCTCGCCATGCAACAAAAACCATTCCTCGGCCAAGAAGATGTGCGCCTCATTGCGGCTGCCGCAGAGTCTGAAGCCAAGGCCAACCGCTGGGCGGTGACCATTGCGGTGGTCGATGACGGCGGCCACCTGCTGTGGCTGCAGCGCCTGGACGGCGCGGCGCCGATCTCGGCGCTGATCGCGCCGGCCAAGGCGCGCACAAGTGCGCTGGGGCGCCGCGAATCGAAGGTCTATGAAGAGATGATCAACGGCGGCCGCTCGGCATTCCTGAGTGCGCCCACGCTCGACGGCATGCTTGAAGGCGGCGTGCCGGTGATGATCGGTGGCCACTGCGTCGGCGCGGTCGGCGTCAGCGGTGTGAAAGCGGCAGAAGACGCGCAGATCGCGCGCGCCGGCGTCGCGGCGCTGGGTAGTTGAAGTGACGGCCCCTCGCCCGCGGCGCGTGCACTCCCCCGAGCGGAGGCTCAGGCCCACGCTGGGGAGCGGCTCGGCGCTGGCCTGAGATCGGCCGCTTATAATTCGGGGCTTCTTCAACCGATGAAGCCCTCGGTTTTCCTGCCCTCCAACACCGGATCAGCGCGCGCGCCTCAGGGCGGGTGAAGAAAGGAACCCTGGGCTGCAATCGCCAGTGCCCCGGAGTTCCGATTTGTTGCCCGTCCTGCCTCCCGCCGTGCTCGCCCTCGCCGACGGCACGGTCTTTCAAGGCACCTCGATCGGCGCCGCCGGTCGCACCGTCGGTGAAGTGGTGTTCAACACCGCGCTCACTGGCTACCAGGAAATCCTCACCGACCCGAGCTACACGCAGCAGATCGTCACGCTGACGTATCCGCACATCGGCAACTACGGTGTGAATGCCGAGGACCTCGAATCAAGGAAGGTCTTCGCCGCCGGCCTGGTGATCAAGGATCTGCCGGTCCGCGTCTCGAACTTCCGCGCCGGATTGACGCTCTCCCAATACTTGCAACGCGAGGGCACGGTGGCGATTGCCGATATCGACACCCGTCAGCTCACACGGCGGCTGCGAACGCACGGCGCGCAGAACGGCTGCATCGTTGCGTTTCCGGTCGGCACGAAGGTCGGCCCCGACGAGATCGCTGCTGCGGTCGCCGCCGCGCGCGGCGCACCGAGCATGGCCGGCCTCGATCTGGCCAAGGTCGTGTCGGCGCGCGAGCCTTACCCGTGGACTGAAACCGAGTGGCAACTCGGCAGCGGCTACGGCGTGCAGAACGAGCCGCGGTTTCACGTCGTGGCCTACGACTTCGGCGTCAAGCACAACATCCTGCGCATGCTGGCCAGCCGCGGTTGTCGCATCACCGTCGTGCCGGCGCAGACCAGCGCTGCCGACGTGCTGGCATTGAGGCCCGACGGCGTGTTCCTCAGCAACGGCCCTGGCGATCCGGAGCCTTGCGATTATGCGATCGCGGCCACGCGCACGATCATCGAGCGCGGGATGCCGACGTTCGGCATCTGCCTCGGTCACCAGATCCTGGCGCTGGCGTCGGGTGCGAAAACCTTCAAGATGAAGTTCGGCCACCACGGCGCCAACCATCCAG
>JANOEG010000111.1:0-3019 GCA_031413095.1 Burkholderiales bacterium
GTGGCCCAACCTCGAGTACCACGTGCAGCCGTTGTCGCTCGATGCCTTCGGCGAGCCGCTGCACCCGTACCCGGCTTTCACGGCCAGTGTCTGCAACCTGAACCCCGAGGCCCGCGGCAGCGTGCGCATCGCCTCGCCGCGGGCCGACGATGCACCGAAGATCGCGCCGAGCTACCTCAGCACCGACGGCGACCGCCTCGTCGCCGCGCACTCGCTGCGCCTGACGCGACGCATCGCCGCGCAGCCGGCGCTGGCCGCCTACGCACCGCGTGAGTTGAAACCCGGCGCCGAGTTCGAAACTGACGAAGCCTTGTCGCGCCTGGCGGGCGACATTGGCACGACGATCTTCCATCCGGTGGGCACCTGCAAGATGGGCAACGACGCCGATCCGCTGGCCGTGCTCGATGCGCGCCTGCGCGTGCGCGGCGTGCACGGCCTTGTCGTCGCCGACGCCAGCGCCATGCCGACCATCACCAGCGGCAACACCAACGCGCCGACGCTGATGATCGCCGAGCGAGCGGCGCAGTGGCTGTGTGCCGACCGGCCGCTTTCGCAGTAGCAACGGCACGACAACGCACTGTGTCGCCTTGTAAGACCTAACGATGCAGGGTCTTCGGGTTCGTCCCTAGACTTGTGCATATGTCCGAACCTGTCGCGCCGGCCGCGCGCAAGACAGCAGAACAAGCAGACAGCGGCCTCGCCACGGTGGCTGACGGGCCGGTGCGCCACGGCTTCGCATCGCCGCCGGGCGTGGCCTTGGCTGTCGCACTTGTGGTTGTTTTGCTGGTCGGCATTGCGGCCGCGCTGGCTTGGCGAGCGCCACAGCGCAGCCCGTTGTGGGACGCGGTGGGCGTGGCGGCGGCGGTGCTGCTCGGTGGTTTCGCGTTGTGGCTCTTGCGGCGGCTGGTGCACGACGCGAGGCGAGACTCGCAGGCCCTCGGTGCCTTTGCCGAGCGCTTGCGCGGCGGCGACGTCGCCGGTGCGCTGCGCGCCGTGCGTGCCGAGTCCGCCAGCGCAATTTCGCTCTGGGGTCAGCTCAGTGGTGCCTCGGGCCGTGAATCAACCGGAGCCCTGCCTGCAGCGTCGCAGTTCGACCAGCAGGCGCATGAAGTCGAAGTGGCCCTGGGCGCGCGCGAGCAGCGCTGGCAGGCGCGCATGCGGCTGTCGGCCGACTGGCATTGGGAGACCGACCGTGACCTGCAGCTCATCTGGGTTTCGCAGGACCTGGCATCGCTGGTCAAGCTCGGCGTGCAGCCGGCTGACCTGATCGGCCACCGGCTAGACGCGGTGCCGCTGTTCCAGCCTCCGGACGGGGGCTGGGCGGTGGTGCGCGAACGCACGGCGCAACGCAAAGCCCTGCGCGATGTCGTCATCGAAGTGCGCCGCCGCGGCCGCTCGCCGGTGTGGGTGGCGCTCAATGGCCGCGCCCACCTCGACGACGAGGGCCAGTACACCGGCTACGAAGGCGTCGGCCGCGACGTCACCGACGAGCGCATCGCCTATCTGCGCCTGGCCGACAGCGAACGCCGCCACGCCATGATGGCCGAGCTGGCGGCTGACTGGTACTGGCAGACCGACGAGGCGCACCGCATCGACGAAGTCGGGCCGGTGGCGCGGCAGATCGTCGGCAAACGAATTGACCAGGTCATCGGCCGCACCCGCTGGGAAGCTTTTCCCGATGGCGCGAGCGCTGGTGAGTGGGAGGCCCACCGGGCTGATCTGTATGCGCGGCGGCCCTTCCGCGGCTTCGAGTTTGCGCTGCGCCAGGCCGGCCAGCCGCTGCGCTGGGTCTCCGTCAGCGGCCTGCCGCGCTTCAACGCCAAGCAGCAGTTCCTCGGCTACCACGGCGTCGGCCGCGACATCACTCTGAAAAAGCGCGCCGAGCGCTTGCTGCTGACGCGCAACGAGCAACTCGAACGGCTGGTCACTGTGCGCACTGCCGAGCTGGAGCAAAACAACCGTGATCTCGAAGCCTTTGCGCGCCAGCTCGCCCACGAACTGCGCACGCCGATCAGCCAGGTCGTTGGCCTGACCGACCTGATCAAGAGTGCGGCCTGGGAGCGCCTCGAGGGCGGCGAGCGCGAGTGGCTGCGCCTGGCCGGCCAATCGGCGCGCGAGATGTCGCACACCGTGACCGCGCTGCTCGAACTGGCGCGCTCGACCTCGACGGCGCTCTTGCTCGAGCCGGTGGACTTGAGTGCGCTGGCCGAATCGGTGATCGCCGAGCTGCCGTGGGTCGAGCGCGCCGCGCCCGTGGAGTGGCGCATCGAGCCTGGGCTCGTCGCGCATTGCAGCGCGCCGCTGGCCCGCGTCGTGCTGACCAACCTGCTTGGCAACGCGGCCAAGTTCACGCGCGACGTCGCCGCGCCGCGCATCGAGTTCGCCCGCGAAGCGGCGCAGGACGGCGCGTTCTTCATCCAGGACAATGGTGCCGGCTTCGATGCCGCGCGCGCCGACACGCTGTTCCAACCCTTCGTGCGCCTGCATCGCAGCGACCAGTTCCAGGGCACCGGCCTCGGCCTGTCGATCGTGCGCCGCATCGTCGAGCGCCACGGCGGCAGCATCAGTGCGCACGGGCAAGCCGGCCAGGGCGCGCGCTTCGTGCTGCGTTTTTCGCCGGTGCGGGTGGTGGACATCCATGCCCATTCCGATGTCGCTGCCTGACAGCACGCCCCTGGCTTAAAACACAAAACCTCGCGGTGAGAATCACCGCATGTCGGAACTGTTGATCGTCGCGGCAGCAGCCGCGCTCGCAGGCTTCGTCGACGCCATCGTCGGCGGGGGCGGCTTGGTGCTGGTGCCGGCGCTGTTCGCGGTCTATCCGCAGGCCGTGCCGGCGACGCTGCTCGGCACCAACAAGGGCGGCGCGGTCTGGGGCACGGCATGGGCAACGTACCAGTTCGCCAAGCGCGTGCAACTGCGCTGGGCGTCGTTGTTGCCGGCAGTGGCAGCCGCGCTCGTCGGCAGCTTCGGCGGCGCCTGGGCGGTGACGCAGATCAACGCCGACGGCTTGAAGCGC
>JANOEG010000112.1:0-3166 GCA_031413095.1 Burkholderiales bacterium
CCATCTCAGCACCCACGTTCTCGACACCGCCCACGGCTGCCCCGCGGCCGGCATGACGGTCACGCTGCAGCGCCTCGACGCCGCCGGCGCGACCACGCTGCGCAGCTTCGCACTCAATGCCGACGGCCGCGCCGACAGCGCGCTGCTCGACGAGAAGACCATGGCCACTGGCCGCTACCGCCTCCTCTTCGAGACCGCGGCCTACTTCCGCGGCCGCGGCGTGGCGCTGCCCGAGCCGCCGTTCCTCGACGTGGTGCCACTCGACTTCGGCATCGCCGACGCGCAGGGCCACTACCACGTGCCGCTGCTCGTCAGCCCCTGGAGCTACAGCACGTACCGCGGAAGCTGACAGGCACGCCGCTTGCGTAGCGGCAACACAGACCGGAGACGCTCATGATCCTTCGCCGCACGCTCATCGCCACTGCCATTTCGCTGCCGCTCATTGCGCAAGCCGCCTGGCCCGAGAAGCCGATCCGCATGGTCGTCACCTTTGCCGCCGGCGGCGCCAGCGACATCGTCGCCCGTGCCATCGCCGAGCCGCTGGGCAAGGCGCTCGGCCAGACGGTGCTGGTGGACAACAAACCCGGTGCAGGGGGAACCATCGGTGGCCTCGATGTGGTGCGCTCTGCACCGGACGGCTACACGCTGATGCTCAGCAACAGCACGCCAACGTCGATCGGCCCCTTCACGGTGCCGACCAAGCCTTATGACCCGGTCAAGCAGTTCACCCATGTGTCGATGCTCGGCGTGGCGCCCGTGCTGATCATGGCCAACCCGAAGACGGGGCCGGCGTCGCTGAAAGACCTGCCGAAGGCTGCTGCCACGCCGGGCTACACCTTCGGCTCCGGTGGCCCGGGCTCGATCGGCCACATCGTCGGCGAGATGACCAAGGCGGCGATGAAACTCGACATGGTTCACATCCCGTACAAGGGCGGTGCGCCAATGACGACCGACCTGATCGCCGGCCAGATTCCGCTCGGCATCGACGTCATCACGGCCTTCGTACCGATGGTCAAGGCCGGCCAGATCAAGGGCCTGGCGGTGACGACGAAGACGCGCTCGCCGCTGCTGCCCGACGTGCCCAGCGTCACCGAACTCGGCCTGCCGCAACTGGTGGCGGAAAACTACTTCGGCGTCAGCGGCCCCGCCGGCCTGCCGAAAGAGATCACCGACAAGCTGACGGCAGCGATCGCCGCCATCGTCACCGACCCGGCCATCGTCAAGCGATTCGAGGAACTCGGCATCACCGCCACCAAAGCCGGCGGCGATGAATTCACGGCCTTCGTGAGCAAGCAGGTCGCCGACTGGCAGCCGGCGATCAAGGCGGCGGACTTGAAGTGAGAGCAGGCTAGGGCAAACCCGCATTTTTCTGTACACGATCGTGTATACACTTTGTCCATCGTCGCCGCGGTGCCCGCCCAACATATCCGGCGGTTGCGACGGTCGCTCCTCACAGAGCCCGCTGTGGTGAGGGGATAGCGCAACGCTGCGCCATCCCCGAGAACGACCACGATGGACGCCTACCTGTTCGACTGGCTCAACCTGCTGCTGCGGTGGGCCCATGTCATCACCGCGATCGCCTGGATCGGCTCGTCGTTCTACTTCGTGCTGCTCGACAACAGCCTGTCGAAGCCCGAGCACGACGACCTCAAGGCCAAAGGCGTCGATGGCGAGATGTGGGCCGTGCACGGCGGCGGCTTCTATCACGCCAACAAGTACATGGTGGCGCCGCGCTGGCGGCCGCTGCCGGAGAACCTGCACTGGTCGTATTGGGAGAGCTACAGCACCTGGCTGACGGGCTTTGCGCTGTTCACAGTGCTCTACCTGTTCAACGCCGGCTCGTTCCTGATCGACAAGAGCGTGTTCGACTGGTCGCCGGCCGCGGCGATCGTCGCCTCGCTCGGTTTCCTGGTGGCGTTCTGGATCATCTACGACGTCATCTGCCGCCTCTTCGGTCAGCGCAAGAACGGTGACCTCGTCGTCGGCATCGGCGTCTTCGTCTTCGTGATCTTCGCGTCGTGGCTGGCCTGCCAGCTGTTTGCTGGCCGCGCCGCCTTCCTGCTCGTCGGCGCGATGCTGGCAACGACGATGAGCGGCAACGTCTTCTTCTGGATCATCCCGGGCCAGCGCACGGTGGTGGCGCAACTGCGCGCCAACCAGCCGGTCGATCCGATCCACGGCCAGCGCGGCAAACAGCGCAGCGTGCACAACACGTATTTCACGCTGCCGGTCATCGTGGCCATGATGTCCAACCACTATGGCTGGCTCTACAGCGGCAAGAACAACTGGCTCGTGCTGGTGCTGCTGATGCTGGCCGGCGCGCTCATCCGGCACAGCTTCGTCGCCCGGCACAAGGCGCACGTGCAAGGCCGGCGCGTGCCCTGGGAGCACGCCGTCGTCGGCACTTTCGTCCTCGTGGGCCTCGCAGCGTGGCTGGCGCCGTCACCGCCGAGCGCAGCGCAGGTGGCGGCGGCCAAAGTGGCCGCGGCGCAGCCGGCGGGCTATGCCGAGGTGCGCGCCGTGATCGACCAGCGCTGCGCGCTGTGCCACAACGCCGCGGTGCAGCAGAAGAACGTTGCGCTGCACACGCCCGAACTGCTCAAACAGCACGCGCAGGCGGTGTACCAGCAGGCCAGCGTGCTCAAGCTGATGCCGCTGGGCAACGCGACCCAGATCACCGACGACGAACGCGCGCTGATCAAGCGCTGGTTCGACGCGGGTGCGCCCACCAACTGAGGGAATTGCGATGTCCACTGCCACCGTCCACCCCGTCGATGAAGTCCTGCCCGCGCCGCGCTTGGCCGCGCTCGGCCTGCAGCATGTGCTGGTGATGTACGCCGGCGCGATTGCCGTGCCGCTGTTCGTCGTCCGCGCGCTGAAGCTCAATCCCGAGCAGGTGGCGTTGCTGATCAGCGCCGACCTGTTCTGCTGCGGCTTGGTGACGCTGATCCAGTCGCTCGGCGTCACCAAGTGGTTCGGCATCAAGCTGCCGGTGATGATGGGTGTGACCTTCGCTTCCGTCGGGCCGATGGTGGCGTTTGCCAACGCCATGCCCGGGCCCGACGGCGCGCGGGCGATCTTCGGCGCCATCATCGGCGCGGGGGTGATTTCGATCCTGATCGCACCGATCGTCAGCCGGCTGCTGCGCTTCTTCCCACCGGTGGTC
>JANOEG010000113.1:0-7318 GCA_031413095.1 Burkholderiales bacterium
CAGGCGCGCATCGACACGCAGGGCCTCGACAAACCGATCGCTGCGAGCGTGAAACTGAACAACCCACAAGCGGGCCGCTGGGACGAGAAGCGCCTGCCGGTGCCCGTGATTGAGCTCGACAACACCGGTCGCGCCGACCAGCGCGACCGGCTGACGCTGCGCCGCTTCGAACTGCGAGCGCCCGGCGATGGCGGCCGGGCCTTGGGCCAGGGCGAGTGGAAGGGCGGCACGGCCACACTGGACATCACGCTGCAGGCGCTGCGTCCGAGCTTGCTCGACAACCGCGCACCGACGATGACGCTGTCGGGCACTCTGGGCAGCCGCTGGCTCGGCCTGCCCTCGCCCGATGGCGCGACTGCGTTGAGCACCACGCTGCAAATGCAAAGCCAGCTCGCGCTCGAAGGCAAGCTCGACAAACCGCGCAACGAGAGTGTGCGCATCGATGGCGCGCTGCAGGCGCAGCGTACGGCCGACGGCTGGCGCGTCGAGTTGAGCGATGCACAAGCGCGCGCCGGCAACGCCAGCCTTCGCGGTGCGCTGCAAGCCGAGCGCAGCGCCAACGGCGCGACGCAGTTGAAGTCGCAAGGCAAAGCAGAAGGCTTCGATCCGGCGCAATGGTGGGCTGTGGCCCCGGCCGCACGCTTGAACGGCGCATGGAAGACCGAGCTGCAAGTGCCGCCGTCGTGGCGCCTCGATGCCAGGAGCGCGGCTTCGTGGCTGGCGCTGCGTGGCAAGGCCGAGCTCGATGTGCAGGACAGCACGCTGGCCGGTGTGCCGCTGCAAGCCGCGCTGCGCGCCGACAGCGCGGGCAGCGGCTGGAACGTCGATGCAAAAACCACCGCCGCGAACAACAAGGCCACGCTGCAAGGACTGCTCGCCGCGCGCGGCGAAGGGGACCGCTGGCGCGCCGAGATCGACGCGCCGGCACTGGCAGCGCTGCGACCGCTGATCGCCGCGCTCGCCCCCCGCGCCGGTCTCGATGGCCTCGAAGGCGCCGCGACAGGACAGGCGCAAGTCAACGGCCGCTGGCCCGCCGTGCGCACGAGTGGCAATCTGCGAGGCAGCGCCTTGCGCGCCGGACCGTTCAGCAGCGCGCAGCTCAACGCGCAATGGCAAGCCGGACCGGACCGCGACGCACCGTTGTCGCTGATCCTCGACGGTCAACGCGTGGCGCGCGGAGAAGCATCGTTCGACACGCTCAAAGCCACGCTCGACGGCACGCTTGCCGCACACCGCGTCGACATCAACGGCACGAGCGCGATCCGTCCACCGGCGTGGACCGACACGGTGCTTGGTGCGACCGCGCAAGGAAACGCCGGGCCGCCCCAAGTTTCCGCGCCCCCCTCGGGGGGCGGCGGCGTTGGGGCCGCCTCGGGGCCGTCCAATCCACGCGGCAGTGCGATCAAACTGCGCGGTGAGGGACGCTGGCAGTCCGAGAGCAATGGGACCAGCCAATGGCGCGGCAAGCTCGCCGAGGTCGACGCTCGCGGCGGCGGCGCCACGCAGCCCTGGCTCGCGGCGCGCGATGCCGAGCTGCGACTGGCCTTCGATGCCCAAGGACGCATCACGGAAGCCCAAGCGCAACCGGGCGCCGCCACCGTGCTCGGCGCCGCCCTCACTTGGCGCGAGGCGCGCTGGCAAGCCGCCACTGCACAGCGGCCCGCGCAGGTCGCACTCGACGCGCAACTCGAAGCGCTGGCGATCGCACCGTGGCTGCAGCGCTTCCAACCGCAGGCCGGCATCGGCGGCGACCTCACCGTCAAGGGCCGCGCTGTGGTGAGCAACGGCACGGCCTTCGCCGCCGATGTCGTGATCGAACGCGCCAGCGGCGATCTCACGGTGACCAGCGAAGGCGTGACGCAGACGCTCGGCATGACCGACCTGCGTTTGTCGCTCGCTGCCGATCAGGGCACGTGGCACTTTGCGCAGGCGGTCGCCGGCTCGAACCTCGGCGTGCTCGTCGGTGCCACGAGCCTGCGCGTGCCACCCACGGCCACGTGGCCCGCGCCTGAAACGCCGATGCAAGGCGTGCTCGAATGGCGTGTCGCCGACCTCGGCGTCTGGGCGCCGTTCACGCCGCCGGGCTGGCGCGTCGGTGGCCAGCTGCGCACGAGTGCGGCCATCGGCGGGCGCTTCGGCGCGCCGGAGATCGAGGGCCGCATGGAAGGCTCGGGCCTGGCAGTGCGCAACCTGCTGCAAGGCGTCGATCTGCGCGACGGTGACTTGGCGCTGTCGCTGCGTGGCGCCGACGCGCGCGTCGAGCGCTTCACGTTCAAGGGCGGTGACGGCGAGCTGCGCCTGACCGGCGGTGCGGTGCTCGGCGCCGAACCCAAGGCGACGCTGCAACTCGTCGCCGAAAAGTTCCGCCTGCTCGGCCGTGCGGATCGGCGCGTCGTCACCAGCGGCAACGCCACGCTCGCGCTCGATGCGAAGTCGCTGACATTGAATGGCCAGCTCCACATCGACGAAGGCCTGATCGACGTCTCGCGCGGCGACGCGCCGAGCCTGGACAGCGACATCACCGTGCGCGGTGGCCGCCAGGCTGCCGACAAGGCCGCTGCCGAACAGGAAGAAGCCGAAGTCATCGCAGCGCGCAACGCGCGCACCGTGCGTGACCTGCGCGTCGCTGTGCAACTCGACCTCGGCGACAAGTTGCGCCTGCGTGGCCGCGGCCTCGACACGCGACTCACCGGTCGCTTGAACATCAGCTCGCCCAACAACCGCCTGGCGTTGAACGGCCAGGTCAGCGCCGTTGACGGCCAGTACGCCGCCTACGGCCAGAAGCTCGAGATCCAGCGCGGCGTGCTCGGATTTTCCGGAGAGCTCGAGAACCCGCGGCTCGACATCCTGGCCGTGCGGCCGAACCTCGACGTCGAAGTCGGCGTTCAGGTCACCGGCACCGCGCAGGCGCCGCGCGTGCGCCTGGCCAGCACGCCCGAGATGGCCGACTACGACAAGCTGTCCTGGCTGATGCTCGGCCGCGCGCCCGACGGCTTGGCGCGCAACGACACCGCGCTGCTGCAACGCGCCGCCCTCGCCATCCTCGCCGGTGAAGGCCAGGGGCTCGACACGCAACTGCTGTCGCGCATCGGACTCGACGAGTTGTCGCTGCGCCAGGTCGAGAGCGGCGACGTGCGCGAGACCGTCGTCGCCCTCGGCAAACAACTCTCGCGGCGCTGGTACGTCGGCTACGAGCGCAGCGTCAACAACACCACCGGCACCTGGCAGCTCGTCTACCGTGCCGCGCAGCGCGTCACGCTGCGCGCGCAGTCGGGGACGGACAACTCGCTGGATGCGATCTGGACCTGGCGCTGGAACTGACAAGACAAGCGCGGTGGGAAGCGCTCGCGTCTTACCGCGTGCTTTGTGTAGGCGCTGAGCGAACGTCGGCGAATACCATCAGCGACGGGCTCGTACGGTTCTGCTGAGTCGGATGCTGGGACCTCGAAAATCGAGGGACATCCAGAGACCACCGCCGAGTACATCTGGGGCGACGGAACACCGCGCACGATCCTGCAAGACCTTTGGCTGCGTCACGCACCGGGAGCCGCTGGCGCCCACGCCGACGAGCCACGTGACCGTGGCTTCGTTCGGGACGACGCCGACAACGTCGGCGCGAGTCTTGCACGCAGGCTTCTCACCAGGAGCGTTCAAGGATGAGACCGATGATGGGAAGTGCTTCGCCCTCGTCTGCGACGTTGACGCCCCGCCGCGGATCGAATTCCCGCGAACCACCGCTGGGGCCGCCATAGACGTTGATCACGTCCAGGAACCCGACAAGGTCCACCGGGCCGAGATTGCGCCGATAGTCGATCCGGATATTGAGCGCGTGAAGGTTATCAAGCCGAAGCGCATTGCGCCGCGTCAGTTCCTTCGAGTAGCGCGGCGGCTGTCCTGGTCCCAGCACATCACTGTTGATGATGAAGTCGTCCGTGGGTCGTCCGCTCGCCCATTTCCAGCGCGCACCGACTTTCCAGCGATCGTTGATCTGCCAGTTGCCACCGATGGAGAAGAAGTGCTTGCGGTTGAAATCGGCGTCATAGTTACCGAATCCATCCTTGTCATTGATGCGTGCCCTGTTGTAGGCGTAGACGGCATTCCCGGACCAGCCACCCGCAAGCCGCCGTGACAGAACGACATCCAAGCCGAGATTTTTGCCTGCCCCGTCGTTGTTAACCCGGCCACTGGTGCGTTCCTGCTCGACGATGAGATTGTCCAGCGGCTGGTAGTACGGCTCGACGAGCAGCGACCAGTTCCGGCCGAAGTTCTGCTCGACGCCCACACTCATGTGAGTGACTCGCTCATTCTTGATACCGAAGTTCGCGGGGCTGGCCGCGCGCACCAGAAAGCGCGGCGACTGATAGAACACGCCAGCTGTTGCCGACACTCGCATGCCCGACTCGAGGAGCCAGTTCGCCGCAAGCCGCGGGGAGACAAGCGATTCGTCCGAAAAGCCATCGCGATCGTAACGAAGCCCTGCTCTCAGATCCCAGTCATCAAACTTGAACACCTGCTCGCCATATGCGGCGTAGCTGGTCTTCTTGGCCTTGTAAACCGAGTTGATGCCATCCGGTGTCAACGTGATGTATTGCTGGCCGGGCGGACGAGGGTCGGGTGCTCGATAGACGAAGCGGTCCCAGTCCTCCTTGAGGGAAGTCGAATAATCGACGTCGGTCTGCCAGACGCGCAGCCCGGCCGATCCCTGGCCGAAACGGTTGCGAGTCACGTAATCGCTGTGCCAGCCGCTCTCGGATTCATTCTCCTTGACGGTCAACAAGCGTTCGCGCAGAGGGACGCCTGGGGCCGGGGTGCCTATCGGCACGAGGTCCGGATAGGCCTCACCCTCCGCTGAGGTCTTCTTGTTCGCGCGGTGGTAGATTTGATTTGTCCATCTGCTGTCCGCTCCGACGCGGCGGCGCCAGGTCAGCCCCACCAGAGACAGATCCTGCTTGGTGTCGATGAGCGACACATCCTCGAAGTTCGGGGAGGCGAGGACGTTCTTGACATTGCGCGTGTACTTCTCCGGCGCGTAGATGCCGAGAAATTCAATCTTGTTGTCGGGATCGAGGGAAGTCACCGTCTTGAGCACGATGTCGGTCAACTTCGGCTGGCCAATGTCCAACTCTTCGATCGTCTCGAAGACGCGGCCGAAATCGAACTGGCGCGCCGTGAAGTACATCGTCGTACCACTGTGGATGCCGCTTGGCCCCTCGTAGCTCAGTTCGAGTCCTGCGAGGTCCACCCGCAGACTGCCGCTCGGCGTCGGGCTGCCGCCAGCGACGCCGAGCTTCAGCAAGGATCCTGAGCGCCCTCCGTACGCGGCGCTCCAACCGCCGGGCGAAAACTCCGCACTCGCGATGGAGTTCGGCGCGAAGATCGAGTAGCGACCACCGCCACCGATGTCTTCCTCCTCGCCGACTGTCTGGTCGAAGTGAACCACACGGTCCAGTGGCAGCCCGTCAACAAGAATCAGGTTGTCTCGCGGGCCACGGCCGCGCACTGAGAAGCTGGCGAATTCGCCGTCGGGTATCAGACCCGGCAGGCCATCAAGCGCCCGCAGGACATCACTGCCTGTGCCTGGGGCACTGCGCAGTTCCTCTCGGTTCAGCAAGGAGTTGCTCACCGCTCCATACGGATCGGCAGTCTGCGCGCGACCTACAACCACGACTTGCTGTACCGCGTCCGTGCGGGCGAGCATCTCGAGGTTCAGCGGCGTCACCTTGCGGGCGACGACACGTACGCTGGGCTCGCTGACTGCAGTCAAGCCAGGGCCGTCTGCCGTCACCGCATAGAGTCCCGCGTCCAGGCCAGTCAAGTCGACCGTTCCGTTGGCCTCCGTGCGACGGGCAATGACCTTGCCGACGCGGTCGGTCACGGTCACAGTCACGCCCTCGATCGGTCGCTGAGTCTCCTTGCTGGCGACTGAAATGCGCATCCCGCCACCTGCGCTTTGCGCCATCGCAGCAGCTGACGCGCAAAAGACCAGCAACCCTGCGAAGAGCCGAATGATTCGCTTCATTGAGGTGATACGGTTCTGTGCGTCGAAGGTCGAGACCATGGGTGGCGAGTGGGAGTCGGACGGATCGCCCGATCCTAGGAAGCCCCGCGTGAACCAAACGTCACTCGGCGCGGCGGTGCACCGCGCACCGCGGCTCTACCATCGCGCTCTCGTCGTCGTCACAGCATCACCATGCGGGTTCTTTTGCTCGAAGACAGTCTTGCGCTGGCCGGTGCAGTTTCGGACTATCTGGAGGTACGCGGCTGCGCGGTCGACCTGGCCTTCCATGGACAGGCGTTTCTCGATCTGGTGAACGTTTCGCGATTCGATGTCTATGTTCTCGACGTGGCCGTTCCGGGCATCGACGGGCTGGACGTCTGCGAACACCTGCGCACACAGATGCGCGACGAAACGCCCGTGATCTTCCTGACCGCACGCGACACGCTTCAGGACAAGAAGGCGGGGTTTGCGCGCGGCGCAGACGACTATCTGGTGAAGCCGTTCGAGATGGAAGAACTCTTCCTTCGCCTGCAGGCGCTCACGGCGAGAGGGCGACGGCCCCAGGTATCGACCCAGGTGTTGGGCGAAGTCATGCTCGACCACGCTGCAGGCATGGTTGCCCGCAACGGCCGGCGCATTCGGCTTCACGAACTGCAGTGGAGGGTTCTGAAGATTCTCGCTGCCCGTTCACCGCTGACGGTGGAGCGCGCCGTCCTTGAAAGGGAACTGTGGGGCGACAGCGTTCCAGACAGCGATTCGCTGCGCACCCACATCTACCGGCTGCGCAATGCGCTGACCATCTCCGGGGAACGAGAGTTGATCGAGACGGTCCACGGCAAGGGGTGGCGCTTTGTCAGGTGACAGCAGCTTCCAGCGGCGCTTGCGCAGGGCGTTCATGCGCTTCGCCGGGGCGACCGCGCTGCTCTATGGCTTGCTGATCTATCTCGTCTCGCTCGGGACCGAAGAGTTCCTGCTGCGCCGCTACCTTGGCGCGGTGGTCGAGCACGCGAGCGCGCAGATCGAGCGCTCGGGCACGGACGGCACCACGCAGAGCATGCTCGAGCGGGTTCAGGCCCTCGCGCCGCCTCCGCATCACGGCGCACTTCTCGCTCCGGACATCGAAGTCGTGCGCCTCTACATGCGCGCCTCACCGGACCTGCCGGCTTGGGCGGCTTCGTACGGGCCGGGTACGCACCGGCTTGACGACGGCGCGATGCTTCGTGTCGTTCCGCTCCTGGGCGGCACCGATACGCTCTATGCGGTCATCGATGGCGACGGGATTCTCGACATCGACGACCTCGAGCCCTACGCGCTGCTCAC
>JANOEG010000114.1:0-11424 GCA_031413095.1 Burkholderiales bacterium
TCAATCCAACGTCACCTCACCCCGCACCGCCCCCGCCCGATCCGCGCGCGCCGTGAGGCCGATGCGCATCCCCTTCGGCCCCTTCACCACCCACTCCGCCACCGCCCGATCGGCGGTGACTTCGCGTGACGGCAAGAACGCCTGCTGACTGTTCTTCGGCGCATGCCCTTCGAGCTGCGGCCCTTCGAAGCGGTGCTTGCCGTTGATCAACGACACGTCCGGGTGCTCGGGCAAATGGATCTCGAACATCACGCCGCGCACAACCTTGCGTGCGAGGGCGAGGTGGGTCACGTAGGCCGGCAGGTAGCCGGTGTTGGCCACCGCGAAGCGGATGCGCCAAGTGTCGTTGCCCAGGGCACGCACTTCGGTGCGCAGCATTTCCAGCTTCGGCAGCGACAGCGCGATCTGCGTCATCCATGCCGGAAAGCGCGCTGCCTCGCGCTCGCGCAGGTGCGGCGGCGGGTTGCGCCAGTAGTTCATCTTGTCCCAGCCACCGATCTCGACCGCGCCCAACTGCGGATGCTTGAACGGCTTCCAATCGACGTACGCCTGGCGCTGGCAATGCTTGTCGCTCCAAGCCAGCAACTTCATGTCGTCATCGACAGGGTGCTCGCGGTACCAGTCGATCCACTTGTAGTCGGTGATGCCGGCTTCCTTGTTCGGCGACCAGAGTTCGACCACCCAGAACAGCGCGCCGAGGTGCTCATAGAGCCAGTCCTGCGTGCCGCTGATGACGTCCTTCGGGTGGTACTTGAAGTCGTGCCAGATGCTGATGGCCGGGTAGCCGGTCAGTTTTTCGCCGAGCGCCGAGAAGCGCTTGATGCTCCACAGGTCTTCGGGCGTCATGTCGTCGTCGCTCTTGCTGCCCATCGGCCGCAGGATGACGCCGCTGTGCGTGTGGTAGCTGATCGCTGCGCCGATGTTCGGGTGCTTGACGATGAAGTCGACCATCGCCCGCACTTCGGGCTCGCTCGTCGGGTACGGTCCGGCGCCGAGCTGTTCGTGCTCGGCGCGCCAGTTGGTCGGGAAGTTGCGATTGAGGTCCAGGCCTTCGGCGTCGCGGTTGACGGTGACGGTCAGGCCGTCCCAGTTGGTCAGCGTGCCTTCGGGCAGCAGGCGGTAGTACTCACCGCCGAACTCGCCGGGCTCGCGCGCCACCATCAGCCGCGGCTCCTGCGGGTGCTTCTTGTACGGGCCGTGCGGATCGGGCACGCGCATCGTCAGCATGCGGCCGTCGCCGTCCACGTCCTCGATCGTCAGGCCTTCGACCGTGTCTTCGTCGAACGGATACGGCCGCGTCGAGCTGCGGATGTGGCGCGGCTTGTCGGCGAGTGCGAGCTCAGCCCCGTCAGGGTTCAGGCGCGGGCACAGATAGATTGCGCGCGTGTCGAGCAACTGCGTGATGTCGCGGTCACTGCCGAACTTGATGACGAGCTGGTGCAGGTAGTACAGACAAGTCGTGCTCGCCGTGAGCTCGGCGGCGTGGATGTTGCCGTCGGCCCAGAAGGCCGGCTTGTCGGTGTCGTCGCCGGTGGAGACGTTGGTGACGGTGACCACCCAGATGTCGCGGCCCTCGTGACTCTTGCCGATCGAACTCACACGCACCAGCCCCGGCGCCGCAGCGGCGTAGTCGTGCAGCAGTTGCGAGAGTTCGTCGTAGCGGTAGAAGGTGTCGAAACGCGGAACGGGCAGCGCAGACATAAGGTGTCAGTGAAAGAGGGCTGAAGCAGTCAGCATACTGCTCGGCCACCGACGAAGACGCGCAGCTCTCCGCGCGCCATCGCCTGCCAAGGCTCGTTGCTGGTCATCGGCTCGGTGGCCACCACCGCGACGCGGTCGTTCGGTGTGGTGTGCGCACCGAAGTCCACGGTCACGTCGTCGTCAGACAGCGTCGCCGCGCCGAACGGATGGGCGCGCTCGATGCTGTGCAGTTGGGTGCTGCAATGCGCCCACAGCGCCTGGCCGTTGGACAGCAGCAGGTTGAAGGTGCCGTGCGCGGCTGGTTGCGGCAGCAGCTCGCGCAGCGTGATCGTCAGCTCGCGGATCGTCGGCACGCCGGCATGGGACTTGGCCAGCTCCTGCATCAGCCAGCAGAACGCGCGCTCGCTGTCTGTTTCGCCGACGGGTTTGAATGCAGCGTGCAGGCGCGGGTTGAAGCCCTTCAGGTCGCCGTTGTGGGCGAACACCCAGTAGCGGCCCCAGAGTTCGCGCACGAAAGGGTGCGTGTTCTCCAGCGCCACGCGGCCCTGCGTGGCCTTGCGGATGTGGGCGATGACGTTGTCGCTCTTGATCGGGTAGCGTCGCACCAGCTCGGCCACCGGTGACTCGCGGGCGCTGTGGTGGTCGACCAGGGTGCGCAGGCCCTTGTCTTCGAAGAAAGCGATACCGAAGCCGTCCTTGTGCTCATCGGCGCGCCGCGCCAATCCCTCGAAGCTGAAGCACACGTCCGTCGGGACGTTGGCGTTCATGCCCAAGAGCTGACACACGATCTATGGAATCGGAATGAAGAGGCGAAGGATGCCGCGCACCGAGATCAGATTGCCCGGGTTGCCGCGCTCTTCAAGCACTGCGCTCATGCGGCGCAGGATGCGCGGGCTCTTCTTGGCGCGTGAGATCACCAGGTCGGCCAGCCAGGGGTGGGCGTTGACCTCGTTGGCGCGTTCGTACAGATCGAAGCGGGGCTTCAACTCCATCAGGTGCGCTTCGTAACTCGCGCGCGCCTGGGCGTCGGTCATCATCGTGTCGCGCGCCGCCGTGATGGTCTCGGCGGCGAGGATGCCGGTCTCCAGCGCCTTGCCGATGCCCTCGCCGGTGAACGCATACGTCGCACCGGCGGCTTCACCGGCGACCAGCAGGCCGGGGCGCGAAAAGCGCGCACCTTCCAGCGAGCAGCGCAGCGGTGCGCCTTTCAGCGGGCCAAGCTGTTCGCCGGTGGCCATCAACTCCTGCGCCACCGGATAGACGGCGCAGAAGCGCTCGAACATCTCGCGCAGGTTGACTTCGGCCATGGCCTCACGGCCGTCGTCGCTCTTGACGCTGTGGCTGTGCGCCAGGCCGACGCCGATGTTGTAGACGCCATCGGGGCAGGGAAAGATCCAGCCGTAGCCCTTGGACAGCTTCTTGTGCCACAGCACTTCGAGGCCGCTGATGCGCCCAGCCATCTTCGGGTTGCGCACATAGGTGCGCATGGCCACGCCGCTGGGCGTGCGCCGCTCGCACAGGCCGGCGGCCATCAACGCGCTCGGCACAGCGCCGGTGGCCAGGACCACCCACTGCGCCTGCACGTCGTGCGTTTGGTCGCCGATCTTCAGACGCGCGCCGCAGACGCGCTGGTGACCATCGACCAGCGGCGCTTCGAAGCGCGCCGGGGCGCACCACTGCGCGCCGTCGTCCATCGCCGCGCGGCGCAGGATGTCGTCGAGCACCGCGCGCGGCAGCACCGCCAGGCGGCCCGGCACATCGACACGGCCGCCGCGCGGCGCGATGCAGGCCACATGCGGCAAGCGGCGCGCGTGCTTCATCACCTCCTGGTAGACGCCCATGCGCCCGAACGCCGTGTGCGCGTCGGGGATCAATCCGTCGCCGCAGACCTTGTCGCGCGGGAACTCATGCTGATCGACCAGCAGCGGCTTGAAGCCCGCGCGCGCCAACTGCTGCGCGCAGGCGCTGCCCGCAGGGCCAGCGCCGACGACGAGCACATCGCAGGAGGAAGGGATCGTTGACATCGGGCGGCGATTGTAGGCAGGCGGCTGCCTGGGCCCGGCTTGCATCGACCTTGCGCCCGGTCAAAGGCCACGGCGACGGGCCAGCCGATCATGGTCACGCGGCGCCAAGCGTGCCGAGCACTGAAAGATTTGAAGATGACCCTTTTCCATGCCGTGGTCCTGATCGACCACAACCAAGCGCAGGTACTGCAATTCGATGCCGAGCATGTGCAGGCGCAGAAGGTCAAGGCGCACAACCACTACACGAAGCAGCACGGCAGCCAGGTGCGCAGCGAGCATGAGTTCTTCGGCCATGTGTGCGACGCGCTGGACGACATTGCCGAGGTGCTGGTCACCGGCTCGAAAACGGCGCTTGCCGACTTCAAACACTACGCCGACAAGCATCGCCCGCAGACGGCCAAACGGGTGGTCGGCTATGAGACGGTCGACCAGCCCAGCGAACACCAGCTGATCGCGCTGGCCCGCCAGTACTTCCTGGGTTACGACCGCATGGCGGGCACGCCGACGCCGACCTGAGCCGGCAGCGGCGGCGCGCCTTGGCTGCGACTCAGGCGGCGTGGCCCTTGACCTTGAGCCGCCACGCGTGCAGCAGCGGCTCGGTGTAGCCGCTCGGTTGTTCCTTGCCTTTGAAGACCAGATCGCAGGCCGCCTGGTAGGCCGCGGATGTCTTGAAGTTACCGGCCATGTTCTTGTAGGCGGGGTCGCCAGCGTTCTGCCGATCCACCACCGCCGCCATGCGCTCGAAGGTCGCGCGCACTTGCGCTTCGGTGCAGACGCCGTGGTGCAGCCAGTTGGCGATGTGCTGCGAGCTGATGCGCAGCGTGGCGCGGTCTTCCATCAGGCCGACGTTGTGAATGTCGGGCACCTTCGAACAGCCCACGCCCTGGTCGATCCAGCGCACCACGTAGCCCAGAATGCCCTGAACGTTGTTGTCCAGTTCCTGCTGCACTTCGGCCGGCGTCCAGAACGGCACCAGCGCCACCGGAACCTGCAGGATCGCGTCCAGCAGCTTTTCTTCAACCAGCGGCGCCTTGGGGCCGAGCGCGAACGCTTCCATGCTCTCCTGCAGCGTGGCGACGTCGACCTGGTGGTAGTGCAGCGCGTGCAGCGTGGCGGCGGTGGGGCTGGGCACCCACGCGGTGTTGGCGCCAGCCTGCGGATGCGCGATCTTCTCCTTCATCATGTCGGCCATCAGGTCGGGCATGGCCCACATGCCCTTGCCGATCTGGGCGCGTCCACGCAGACCGCAGGCCAGGCCGATCTGCACGTTGTTGAACTCGTAGGCGCGAAGCCAGTTGGCCTGCTTCATGCGGGGCTTTCGCACCATCGGCCCGGCGTACATGGCGGTGTGCATCTCGTCGCCCGTGCGGTCGAGGAAGCCGGTGTTGATGAAGGCCACGCGGTGCTGGGCGGCCTCGATGCAGGCTCGCAAGTTGATGCTGGTGCGCTGCTCCTCGTCCATGATGCCGAGCTTGACGGTGTTCTCCGCCAGCCCCAGCAGGGCCTCCACGCGGCCGAAGAGTTCGACCGCGAACGCCACCTCGGCGGGGCCGTGCATCTTCGGCTTGACGATGTACACGCTGCCGGTGCGCGTGTTGTGCAGCCCCGGCGTGCCCAGGCGCTTCAGATCGTGCAGCGCGATCGTCGTGGTGACGACGGCGTCGAGGATGCCTTCCGGGATCTCGCTGCCGTCGCCGAGCAGCACCGCCGGGTTGGTCATCAGGTGGCCGACGTTGCGCACGAACAGCCGCGAGCGGCCGTGCAGTACGAGCGGCTGGCCGTCAGCGCCGGTGTAGACGCGGTCGGGTTCGAGCGCGCGCGTGAACGTCTTGCCGCCCTTGGCGACCTCCTCGGTCAGCGTGCCGCGCAGGATGCCCAGCCAGTTGCCGTAGGCCTGCACCTTGTCGTCGGCGTCGACGGCGGCGATCGAGTCTTCGAGGTCGAGGATGGTGGACAGGGCGGCTTCGAGCACGAGATCCGCGACGCCGGCCGCGTCGGTGCGCCCGATCGGGTGGTTGCGGTCGATGCGCACCTCGAGGTGCAGGCCGTGGTGGCGCAGCAGCACCGCGGACGGTGCCGCGGCGTCGCCTTGGAAGCCGACGAAGCCCGCTGCATCAGCCAGGCCGCTGGTCGTGCCGCCCTTCAGCGCCACTACGAGCCGGCCGCTCTCGATGCGGTACGCCGTGGCATCGCGGTGCGAGCCGGCGGCCAGCGGCACGGCTTGGTCG
The DNA here is from genome assembly GCA_031413095.1 of Burkholderiales bacterium. Taxonomy (GTDB): domain Bacteria; phylum Pseudomonadota; class Gammaproteobacteria; order Burkholderiales; family Burkholderiaceae_C; genus CADEEN01. The sequence goes on from JANOEG010000114.1 coordinate 5,954, forward strand.
AGCACGCCGCGTGCGAACTCGATCACCTTCTGCCCTCGCGCGGGGTTGTAGCCGCGGCCCTTCTCGGCGCCGTCGGATTCGGCGATGACATCGGTGCCGTACAGCGCGTCGTACAGCGAGCCCCAGCGCGCGTTTGCGGCATTGAGCGCGTAGCGCGCATTGGTGATCGGCACAACCAATTGAGGCCCGGCCTGGCGTGCCAGCTCGTCGTCCACGTTGGCCGTCTGGCAGCGCACCGGGTCCACGGAATCGACGAGGTAGCCGATGCGCTTGAGCAACGCACGGTAGGCGGGCATGTCGCCGATCGGCCCGGGGTTCGCGCGATGCCAGGCGTCGAGTTCGGCCTGCAGCCGATCGCGTTCGGCCAGCAGCGCCACGTTCTTCGGTGCGAGGTCGTGGGCCAGCGCATCGAAGCCGCGCCAGAAGGCCTGGCGGTCGAGGCCGCTGCCGGGCAGCACCTCGTCTTCGATGAAACGATGGAGGACAGAGGCCACTTGCAGGCGGCCGGCAGCGATGCGATCGGTCATGGTCTTTCGGGGTCGGAGATGAAAAAGGAAAGCACTTCGCGCAGGCTGGCGCCGGTGCGTGTGGGTTCGACGCCGAGCTGCTCCAACGGTACGCCGGTGCGGTTGACCCACAGCGTGGTGTAGCCGAACCAGGTCGCGCCGATGGCGTCCCAGCAATTGCTGGAGACAAAGAGGATGTCCTTGGCCGACAGCCCGAGCGCTTTTGGACCGAGTGCATAGGCCGCTGGATCGGTCTTGAAGCGCCGCGCCGTGTCCACCGACAGCACGGGATTCAACAGGTCGGCGAAACCGGCGCTCTGCACTGCGGCTTCGAGCATCGGCGGGTCGCCGTTGGAGAGGATGCCGGCCTTGATGCCGCGCTTCTTGAGCTGCGCCAGCACGGCGCGGTTCTCTGGGAACGGCTTGAGCATGCGGTACTGCGCCAGCAGTTTGGCTTCGCTCGCCGGGTCCACCGGCAGTTCGAAGCGCATGACCGCGAAGCGCAGCGCATTGCAGGTCAGGTCCCAGAACGAGGCGTAGCGGTTGCTCATCGTCAGCAACCGCGAGTACTCGATCTGCTTGTCGCGCCACAGCAAGACCAGCTTGTGGCCGCGTCCCGGGAACAGATTTTCGGCGGTGTCGATCAGGCTGTGCACGTCGAACAGCGTGCCGTAGGCATCGAAGAGGACGGCCTTGGGCGTGGGTGTGGACGCAGCGTCAGACATGACCATGAACTTTATTCGGAACCTGGGCAGTTATTAAGCGCCGCAAATGGCGGGCATTGCTGCTGCGCAATGCAAAATCAGAACCATGAAGCCCCCACGCTCACTGCGCTTGCTGTCCCCGGGGCTTCGCAAGGCCCCCTTCGGGCGCCCGGGGGCGCGAGCGCGCTTGGGGCGGCCCGGCGCGCGCTGACCATGGACAAGCTGAAGCAGATCGAATCCTTCGTCGGCGTGGCGGCCAAAGGCAGCTTGACGGCCGCGGCCAAAGCCGAGGGCGTGGCGCCGGCGGTGATCGGCCGGCGCATCGATGCGCTCGAAGAACGGCTGGGCGTCAAGCTGATGACGCGGACCACGCGGCGCATCACGCTGACCCACGAAGGCAGCGCCTTTCTCGATGACTGCCAACGCGTCTTGCAGGACTTGTCGAGCGCCGAAGCCAGCGTCAGTGCAGGCGGCGCGAAAGCCAGTGGTTACTTGCGTGTGACGGCGCCGGCCGGTTTTGGGCGTCGCCACGTAGCGCCGATGGTGCCCAAATTCATCGCTCAGCATCCGGACGTGCATCTGTCGCTGAACCTGTCGGACCGCGTGATCGACATCGTCAGCGAGAACTTCGACTGTGCGGTGCGGGTCGGCGACATGCCCGACTCGAGTCTGGTCGGCCTGCGCCTGGCCGACAACCGCCGCCAGTGTGTGGCCACGCCCGCGTACCTCAAACGGGCCGGTACGCCGGCCACACCGGCTGACCTGCACCGCCACGAATGCTTGACGTTGTCGTCAGACGCCAGCCAGACGCGTGGTTGGGCATTCGCCGTTGACGGCGCGGTCACGCACCTGCGCCCAAGCGGCCGCCTCGACTGCAGTGACGGCCAGGTGCTGCACGAGTGGTGCCTGCTCGGTCTGGGCATCGCCTGGCGCAGCACCTGGGAGGTCGATGCCGACATCACTGCCGGCCGCCTGGTCAGCGTGCTCGATGAATTCGCGGCGCCGCCCAACGGCATCTACGCCGTGTTCGCGCACGCCAAGCACCTGCCGCTGCGCGTGCGCTTGTGGGTTGACTTCCTCAAGCAGGCTTGGGGTGAACCCAAGTACTGGAAGGCGGCCGCCTGAAACGAAAAAGCCCGGCGAGCGCCGGGCTTGTCGATGGGTGGCCGCCGAAAGCTCAGGCTTTCTTGCTGAGGCAGTCCTTCATGAAGGCCTTGCGCTCGTCGCCGGCCTTGCCCGTGGCGTCCTTGTTGCACATCTTCATCTTGTCGCGCTGATTGCCGCCCGCTGCCGACTTGGCCCCCAGGCAGGTCTTCATGAAGGCCTTGCGCTCATCGCCCTTCTTGCCTTCGGCGTCCTTGTTGCACGTCGCCATCTTTTCTTGTTGTGGTGTCTTGTCCTTCATCGGCGCGGCAGCGGCGTGACTGGCGGCAAACGAGCCACTGGCGGCAAAGGCCAGTGCCAGGGCGGTGATCAGGTGTTTCATCGGAGCTCCTTTGTTCTACGAACAAATAAATGGGCGGGACTTCGCCGCTGCGGATTGGAGCAGACCTAACGCAGAGCGTCCAGCAAACGCCTACAGGATCCTGCGCGGGTGATCCAATGCTTCGTGCGCCGCGTGCAGCCGCCGCACCAGCACCTTGATGAACGCGTCGTCGAAGCGGTGCCGCGTGCCTGCCGACAGTTGCGCCATCGCCTCCGGGTTGAACGAGATCGTGGTGCAGGTCTGCGACACGATCACATCGGCTTGGTGCACACGCAGCTCGGGGCTCGGCGCGAGGTAGGCCATCTCGCCGACCGAGGCGCCCTTGCCGAGCTCGGCGACCTTGTTGCCGTCGCGGAAGACCTCGACGCCGCCCTGCGCGACGAGGTAGAAATTGCGCCCCTCCTGGCCCTTCTTGTAGAGCGCGTGGCCGAAGTTGAAGCGTTGCCACTTCGCGCGGTGCACGACTTCCCACAGCTCGACGTCGCCGAAGGCGCTGAAAAAGTCGAGCCCGCGCAGCAGGTTGAAGCGCTCGGAGTCGAGCACGCCTTGCAACTTGCCGCGCGGCACCTCGCGCCGGGCGATCACGCCGGCCAGGCTCTGCGCAAAGTCGTCCCAGTTGCCCGGTCGGTCGGCCGGGTTCTTTTCCAGCGCGCGCTGCAGCAAGGCTTCGAGGCTCGCCGGCACGCCGTCGCGCAGGCTGGTCAGCGGCTGCGGCTGCTCGTTGAAGACCTGGTGCATCAGCGCAGCCTGCGTCGGTGCGTCGAACGGCGGCCGCCCGGCGATCAGGTGGTAGAGCACCGCGGCCAGCGAGTACATGTCGGCGCGCGCATCGATCTCGCCGCCGTCGAGCTGCTCGGGCGAGATGTAGGCCAGTGAGCCGACACGGTGAACTGCCGTGCGCTCGGCGTCGAGCTGCAGCACGCTGCCGAAATCGGTGAGCTTGACATCGACCACGGTGTCGCGGTCCATCACGGCGAGCACGTTGGCCGGCTTGACGTCGCGGTGGATCAGGCCCTGGCGTGACACGTAGCCCAGCGCCATCGCGCACTTGAAACCGATTTCGACGACCTGCTCGAGCGACAGCAGCGAATCCGGCCTACAGAACGTTTTCAGCGTCGTGCCCGGCACGTACTCCATGACGAGGTAGGGCAGCTCCGGGTCGGGCACGGCGTCGAAGATCTGAACCACGTTCGGATGTTCAAGACGGCCGACGAGGTCGGCTTCGGCGGCGAAGAAGCGCTTGAAGTAGTGGCCGTCGTCGTCATCGCTGCTGCCCTGCGCACGCGTCGGCACGCGCAGGCACTTGATGGCGACGTCGCGGCCGCGGAACTCGTCGCGGGCGTGGAAGACCTCGCTCGTCGCACCCTCGCCCAGACGGCCCAGCACCTTGTACTTGCCGATCTGGCGCGGCAATCGGCCGGGAACTGAGGTGTCTGCGGACATGGATGACGAGCATAGTGTTGCGTCGCTGGCGCCGATGCCTGTGCTTATAAGCGCGCGTGACCTTCGGCACGGATCATCGAGAGCTGCTCGCGCTTCTAGAATCATCGTCATGTTGCAGGCCCAGCAAGAACTTCTCACGGCCCTGGCCCAGGCGCTCGACGAGACCGTGCCCGGCCATGGTCTGACCCCCGTTTTCGAGTCGCCGAAGCAGGCCGCGCATGGCGACTTGGCCATCACCGCCGCGATGCCTTTGGCCAAGCAGAGCAAGACCGCGCCGCGCGCAGTGGCCGAGCGCCTGGTGGCGGCGTTGCAAAAACAGCCTGCGGTGCAGCGCTGGGTGAGCGCACTCGAGATTGCCGGCCCTGGCTTCATCAACCTGCGTTTGTCACCGGCGGCCAAGCAGGCCGTGGTGGCGGAAGTGCTGACTGCGGGCGCGCGCTACGGCGTCCAGCCGTCCAACGGCCAGCATGTGATGGTCGAGTTCGTTTCGGCCAACCCGACCGGCCCGCTGCACTTGGGCCACGCGCGCCAGGCGGCGCTCGGCGACGCGTTGTGCAGTCTGTTCGCGACGCAGGGCTGGCAGGTCACGCGCGAGTTCTATTACAACGATGCCGGCGTGCAGATCGCCACGCTGGCGGCGTCGGTCAAGGCGCGCATCGACGGTCACAAGCCCGGCGACGCGGCGTGGCCCGAAGCGGCTTATCAAGGCGAGTACATCGCTGACATCGGCGTCGACTTCCTGGCCCGGAAAACTGTCAAAGCCGACGACCGCGAGTTCACTGCGTCGGGCGACGCAAACGATCTCGATGGCATCCGCCAGTTCGCGGTGGCCTACCTGCGCCATGAGCAGGACCTCGACCTGCAGGCCTTCGGTTTGAAGTTCGACAACTACTTTCTCGAGTCGGGCCTGTACAGCAGCGGCAAGGTCGACGACACCGTCAAGCGCTTGATCGCCTCCGGCCATACCTACGAAGCCGACGGCGCGCTGTGGCTGAAGACCACCGACTACGGTGACGACAAGGACCGCGTGATGCGCAAGTCCGACGGCACGTACACCTACTTCCTGCCCGACGTGGCGTACCACATCGACAAGTGGAGCCGCGGCTACACCAAGTGCATCAACCTCCAGGGCACCGACCACCACAGCACGGTCACGCGCGTGCGCACGGGCTTGCAGGCCGCGGCGCTCGGCATCCCTGCCGGCTACCCGGACTACGTGTTGCACAAGATGGTCACGGTGATGAAGGGCGGCGCCGAGGTCAAGATCTCCAAGCGCGCCGGCAGCTACGTCACGCTGCGCGACCTGATCGACTGGACCAGCCGCGACGCCGT
>JANOEG010000115.1:0-6036 GCA_031413095.1 Burkholderiales bacterium
GGCGTGGGGGCGCGGGAGGCGGCGCCGCCGCGCGCCCGCCCGGGGCCGCCTGGCACGGCCTCTGGATCGGGGCGGTGGGCGGGCTCTTCTCGGGCCTGCTGGGCATCGGCGGCGGCATCGTGCTGGTGCCCCTGCTCGGCCTGCTGCTCGGGCTCGACCAGCACGCGGCCCAGGGGGTCACGCTGGCGGTGCTGCTCCTGCCGGTGGGGCTCCCGGCCGTGCTCGCCTATCACCGGCGCGCGCCGCTGCGGCTCGGCCGGGTGCTGGCGCTGGTGGCAGGCTTCCTCGCCGGCGTCGGCGGCGGTCAGCCGCGACTACCCGCGCACGTTGCCGGTGAGTTTCCCGACGGTGCTGATTCGTCCTACGCGCTCCGACTGAAAATGTTTCTCGGGGCTTGTCGTTTTAGGGGTCTGGCATCCCGACCTTCGATATGGCCAGATTGGTCTAAGTGGCCTAACTTCCTGCTGCTCGCCTCTTCGCTGCGAGTAAGGAAAGAAGCACTGTGGCCAACCTAGATCGGATCTTTCGCACGTTGATCCTGGGCGCTGGCGTTGCCGTTGCGGGATGTGGTGGTGGCGATCCAGAACAGTCGTCTCCGGAAGCGCTCGGTGCTGACGGAGTGCCCCGAGCGCACTCTTTGGCAGCCGGGACTCCCGGAGGTGGCAGCACGGGACCGAACGCTTGTGTGAACCCGTCACGCGTCGCTCTCATTGGCGGCAACCACGGCAGCTGGGACTATTGGAGTCGAGATCTTCACTGCGTCGGTTGGACGAAGCACGAGTTTCGATTCGCCGATCTGCCTGCCAACACTTTCTATCGAAGAATCGACTTTCACCATAGGGTGGACCTGTCCCACCTCTCTTCTGCCACGGGGCAGTCACGCTGCCAGGCCAACCGCGTCGAGTACGCGCTGCACAGACTGGTCACTTTCAACGGCGCTTCGAGATGGCAGGTCGTCGAGTCAGGTCTACTTGCGCCGCTTTGGGACGCCTCCGCATCCCGTTGCGTGACAGCTGGAATCTGGAACGAGTACCCCGCGTCGGAGTCGACGGTGGTGCAAGAGCGGCTCTGGGTTCGCAGCCTACCCTCCGACGGCAACTACGGCCACCTGTTCACCGCGGGCATGGCGAATGGTGTTAAGTGAGTCGATTATTCAAGCGCTGCCGAGGTTTCTGACGAAACCGCCGGGTTGCGGTTGGGCGATCGCCGAAGGATTTGCCGCAACAAAAGCCAGCATGCGATCGATGCAGCCCAGCGCTTGCGAGCGTGTCGGCTCGGGCACGATGATTTCACCGCTGCCGGTTTCGAGACAGGCGATCAACCCCTGCGTCGCATTCATCGCCATCCACGGGCAATGGGCGCAGCTCTTGCAGGAGGCACTCTTGCCGGCGGTTGGCGCTTCGATCAGTGTCTTGCCCGGTGCGAGTTGCTGCATGCGGTGGAACATGCCGTTGTCGGTGGCGACGATGTACTCCTGCGCTTTGCCATCGACCACCGCCTTGAGCAGCTGCGAGGTCGAGCCGACCAGGTCGGCCTGGGCGACGACGGCCTGCGGCGACTCCGGGTGCACCAGCACCATCGCGTCCGGGCGCTCTTTTCTCAGCAGCTCCAACTCAACGCCCTTGAACTCGTCGTGGACGATGCAGGCGCCGTTCCACATCAGCATGTCGGCGCCGGTCTGCTCCTGGATGTAGCGGCCGAGGTGCTTGTCGGGCGCCCACAGCACCTTTTCTCCTTGTGCGTGCAGGTGACCGACGATGGCCAGCGCGCACGAGCTGGTCACCATCCAGTCGGCGCGCGCCTTGACGGCGGCGCTGGTGTTGGCATAAACGACGACCTTGCGCTCAGGGTGCGCGTCGCAGAACGCGGCGAACTCGTCGGGCGGGCAGCCCAGGTCGAGCGAGCACGTGGCTTCCAGGTCGGGCATCAACACGCGCTTGTGTGGCGAAAGGATCTTCGCGCTCTCGCCCATGAATCGCACGCCGGCGACGACCAGCGTTTGCGCCGCATGGTCGCGTCCGAAACGCGCCATCTCGAGCGAGTCAGCGACGCAGCCGCCAGTCTCCTGCGCCAGATCCTGCAGATCGCCGTCGACGTAGTAGTGCGCCACGAGCACCGCGTTGTGCTCGCGAAGCAGCGCCTTGGCACGCGCTTTGGCGGTTGCGCGTTCGCCGGGTGTGGGCGTCGCCGGCACGCGCGCCCACGCATGCGCTGTCTTGCTGGTGCCTGTGGCGTCTTGGCGGGTGTAGTCGAAGAGGACTTGGCTCATGAGCCAATATTAGCGGTCGGAGTTCAGCCGAGGCCGCGCTCGGCTTCTGCCAGCTTGAAGCGCAGCAGGGCCAGGTTGGCGTGCTGGCGCTCGAGCCGCGCAAACAGGAACTGGTGCGGCCGCCGGGCCAGCGGGCGCACGAGATGGTGCGCAGCGCCGCCTGCAACGCTGAACTCTTCGAGCGAGCCGACCATGCCCATGTCTTCGTGGGCTTTGCGGTGGGCGCGCAGCACCGGCGCCAAGGCCGCCGCTGCACGCTTCAGATCGACCGCGTTGTCGCGCGATTCGCCAGCGAGCAGGTCGCCGTCGGTGGCGTCGGCCAGCGCTGCGCCTTGCACGCCATCGGTCATCATCAGCATGCGCAGTTGCCGAGCGACGTTGCGGGCATCGATGGCCGCCGGATCAGCCGCCTGCTCCTGCGGGGTCTGCTGGCGGTCCCAGGCCGCCAGCAGTGCGTTCCACACCGACGAGGTGCCGGTCAGCGGCTCGTCGAGCACTTCAACATGCAAATTGGCCGGCCAGTCGAGCGCAGCGATCTTGCTGGCGATCCAAAGCGCCGAGGGTGGCAGCAGGAAGAGCAGCGATTCGCACTTCCAGGTCGGCTCGGCGACGGCTCTCTGCAGTGCCACCAGCATCGCTTCGACTTCCCCCGGCACCATCGGCCCGACGATGACCGCGGCCATCTGGCTGCGCTCCATCAGCACGAACGGAATCGCCAGGTTCTCGCCCTCCGAGACGCGCAGGTCGGCGTGGTAGATCTTCAGCGACGCGTCGCCACGACGCGGCACGATGGTGCGCTCCAGTGTCGCCAGGATCGACAGCGTGGCCTGCTCGCGCAGGTGCAGGCGCTCGACTGGCTGGCCGGTGGCGTCGGACAAGGCCTTGATGACGCCCGGCGCCCACAGCCGCACCGGGTCGAGCAGGGTGATCGTGCGCACGTCGTCGGCATTGCGGGCCTGCGCCAGGTGCTCGCGCATGGCCGCTGCCGGCGAGCCGGAGAAAAACAGATCCTGGTGGTGCCGCTCGAGCATGCGGCCGTCGTCGGCGACCCGCGTGTCGGTGCTTTCAAGCACCGCGGTGGCGGCAAACTCAGGCATCGGGCCACCCGGCTTCAGCGGTGTGGGCACGAGTTCTCCGAACAAGGACTTCAACACAGGCAACTCCAGTCGCGGTCAATGCAGGCCAGCCACAGCTTAGGGTCCTGGCCAGGTTTTGCGTTCCCACACGCTACGGCCATGCAAGGTGTCGCTGCGGCGGTTACCACAGTCACGATTTGACACTCAAGCTCACCGGCTTGCACTTGCGCTGCAAGGCAAGTTGTCCTGCCGATACCATTCAAGCATGAATACAGCCTCCGCTGCGCTGCCTTCGCCGTCCAAGCGCGCCGACGTCAAGACCATCGGCTTGGTGGGTCTGGCGCATGGCACCTCTCATTTCTTTCACATGATGCTGCCGCCGCTGTTCCCGCTGTTCGTGCGCGACTTCGGCGTCAGCTACGCACAGCTGGGCCTGGTGGTGACGGTGTTCTTCGTTGTCTCGGGCATCGGACAGGCGCTGGCCGGATTCCTGGTCGATCGGACCGGTGCGCGGCCAGTGCTGTTCGCGGCGATGGCATGTTTTGTTTTGGCAGGGTTGCTGGCCTCCGCGGCGCAGGGGCTCGACGGCCTGCTGCTGGCGGCGGCGCTGGCCGGCCTGGGCAACTCGCCGTTTCACCCGGTGGACTTCACCATCCTCAACAAGCGAATTTCGCCGGCCCGCCTCGGCCACGCGTTTTCGGTGCACGGCATCACCGGCAACCTAGGCTGGGCCGCGGCGCCGGTATTCCAGCTGTCCATCGTGCACGCGACGGGCTCCTGGCGCTGGGCCCTTGCGGCCTGCGCGGCCTGGGCCTTGCTGGTGTTGGCACTGTTGATCTGGCAGCGTGCGGCCATCGACGACAGCGCCGTCGCAAACCGGCCCGCGGCGCATGACCAGGGCAGCGAGGCGGGCACGTTCTCGTTCTTGCGCTTGCCCTCGGTGTGGCTGTGCTTTTCGTTTTTCTTCTTTTCGACCTGTGCGCTGTCAGCGATCCAGAGCTTCTCCGGCCCAGCGCTGTCGAAGATGTATGAATTGCCCTTGTCGGCCACTGCTTACGTGGTCACCGGCTACACGGTTGCCGGTGCGCTGGGCATCCTCACCGGTGGTTTTCTTGCCGTGCGCGCGGCGCACCTGGAGCGCGTGATCGGCGTCTGCCTGGCGGCGGCGGCGCTGCTGCTGGCGATCGTCGGCAGCGGCGTCTTGTCGGCGACGCTGGCGATGGTGGCCACGGCGCTGGCCGGCTTCGGCGCTGGGCTGGCCGGGCCGTCGCGCGACATGCTGATCAAGCGCGCTTCGCCGCCGGGCGCGACCGGTCGCGTCTATGGCACGGTTTACTCAGGGCTCGACATCGGCTTTGCACTGGCGGCGCCGGTCTTCGGCGCCATCCTCGACGGGGGCCGGCCGGACGGCGTGTTCTACGGCGCCGCCTTGGCACTGGCCCTGGGCATCGTGTCGGCTTCGCTGGTCGGGCTTCGCGTGGCCCTGACGTCGCGTCGGGTGGCCGCATGAGCGGCGCGGCGAACCGCTTGGCCGGCCACGCGCTGGTTGAAGCGTTGATCGCACAAGGCATCGATACCGTCTTCGGTGTGCCGGGCGAAAGCTACCTGGCCGTGCTCGACGGCTTCCACGCGCACGCCAACCGCATCCGGTTCATCACCTGCCGCCACGAAGGCGGCGCGGCCTTCATGGCCGAAGCGCAGGGCAAGCTGTCGAACTGGCCGGGTGTCTGCTTCGTGACGCGCGGCCCCGGTGCGAGCAACGCGGCGATCGGTCTGCACACGGCGTTCCAGGACTCGACGCCGATGGTGTTGTTCGTTGGTCAGGTCGCGTCTGACCAGCGCGACCGCGAAGCGTTTCAGGAGCTCGATTACCGGCAGGTCTTCGGCCCCGGCACGCTGGGCATGGCCAAGTGGGTCGGCGAGGTGCAGCACGCCGACCGTCTGCCCGAGTACGTGGCGCGCGCGTTCCACACCGCGATGCAGGGCCGGCCCGGGCCGGTTGTAGTGGTGCTGCCGGAAGACATGTTGACCACATCGACCGCGGCGCCGGTGTTGCCGCGGATCGTCCCCGCCCAGGCTTGGCCAGCGCCCGGTGCGTTGCGCAACCTGCGCGAGCGTCTGCTGGCCTCGCAAAAGCCGCTGGTCATCGCCGGTGGCCCACTGTGGAGCGCCGAGAGCGCGCGAGCATTGCAACGCTTTGCCGAGAGCTGGCAGTTGCCGGTGGCCTGCGGCTTCCGCTTTCAGGACTGCTTCGACAACCGCCACCCGCAGTACGCAGGCGATGTCGGCATCGGCATCAATCCGAAGCTTACTGCGCGCGTGCGCGAGGCCGATCTGATTCTGGCCATCGGCGTGCGTCTGGGCGAGATGACCACCGGCGGCTACGAACACCTTGCCGTGCCGCGGCCGGCACAAACGCTGGTGCATCTCCATCCGGGTGCCGAAGAGCTGGGTCGGGTTTATGCCGCCGACTTGATGCTGCAGTGCTCGCTGTCGCTCGCCGGCCAGGCATTGGAAACTCTGGCCGCGCCGGCCCAAGTGCCGTGGGCCGCATGGACGGCGGCCGCACGGGCCGACTACGACGGCAATCAAGTGGCTGCTGCGGTCGAGCCGCTGGACATGACGCAGTTGGTGAAGATCTTGAACCGCCTGGTGCCCGAGAACACGGTCTACACCAACGGCGCCGGCAAT
>JANOEG010000116.1:0-3860 GCA_031413095.1 Burkholderiales bacterium
CAGGCGGCCCGGCTCGACAACGAGCGCCATGTCCACGGCCACGGCGCCGAAGCGCTCGCGCACCAGGCTCTCAGCGCGGCCGCGGCCGGCTGATTGCACGCTCGAAAATGCGCTGCCTGCGACGCTGCGTGACCAGCGCTCTTCACTTCCTTCGGCAACGAGGCGCACGGTGATGGGCAAGTTTTCTCCTGCTCGCGGAAAACCGATGCTCTTGGCGACGACCCACGCCAGCGGGCTGCGACCGCGCTCCACGCTGCATCGACCGATCAACGTCGAGGCGGCAGCGCCCACCGTGTGCAGTTGCTGCAATGGCTGCGGCAGTTGATGCCACGCTTGGCCAAGCAGTTGGCGGTACAGAGGCCCCGGGGGTACGGGCCAACGTTGCCGGGTCGCGGTGAAGATCGTTCGCTGCGCAAACAGCGCTTCGTAGTCGGCCAATTCCACGTCGTGGATCGCCGTCCGCGCGCCAGCGGCGGGTGCGCTGCCGGCCAGCACGCTGCGCACGATCGCTTCGACGGCCATGCAGGGGATGAGCGGCCCATCGTTACCTTCGGCGAGCAAATGCCACTCGCGCACGAGCTCGCCGCCGACGTCGTCGCGGCCACGAACCACAACGAACATGCCACCGCGGTGCTCACCCCAGCGCACGTGGTTGGTGACGAAGGCGATCACGGGCGCCAACCACGACAGCGTGGGCAGCCATCGCCAGCGCACCAACCAAGCCAGCGCGGTCAGAGCCCAATGCAATGCGGCCGGTACTGGCCCGGCGCCCATCCAAACGTCAGTCGCCAGCGGCCACTCTTTGGGCAGCGCGCGCAGATCGGGCACATCAACCAGCGAGAAGCGTGTGCAGCGCAACGGCGTCCGCCCCGGGACTGCCACCACGAAACGCATCGACTCAGTAAACGGATGGCCGCTGCACAGTCGCCCGCCGCGCGTGCGCAAGACCGGCTGCCCCGCATAGCTGGCGATGGCGCGGATGACATTCATGCCCACACCTGCATAGGGCGAGGGAGCGATACCGCCGCGGATCGACAGCACGGCCGACATGCCGGCCGACAAGCGGCGGACGACGGCCGCCGTGAGCACGGGAAAGCTCGACACGCCCGACAGGGCACATACCCCCGCGCGGCGCGCTGCATCGTCGAACGCGGCGACACCGGCGACAAAGTCGGAACCGTCGGCCAGATCGAGATAGTGAACACCGCAGGCGATGCAGTTTTCGATCAGTCGGTAGCGGTCATCACCGTAAGCCTGGAAGGGCCCGCTGGCATCGACCACGAGCGTCGGCTGTAGCGCGGCCAGCGCGCCGGCATCGCGTGTGCTCCGATCGAAGACTACAGGCTCCAGACGCGCGCTCGCCGCAGTGCGTCGTTCGCAGAACTCGCGCGCACTCTCAAGCGAGCGCCCCGCCACCAACAGCGTCAATCGGGCATCGGCCTGCAACAGTTCGACCAAGCGGCCGCCGAAGATGCCGTAGCCGCCGACGATCAGCACGCGCAAGGCTGTCGTCATCCCAGAAAGCGGTCGCGATGAGCTGGGTCCGCGACAAAGCACACCGCGCTGGTGCCGAACCAGCGCAATCGGTTGCGGGCGACGACTTCGTACAGACGGTCCAACAGTGGCCGCGGCACCAATCGCCAAGCAGCGGCAAGCGACCACGGAAAACCCAATTTGATGAACATTCGGATCGTGCCCGCAGATTTGAACCAGGCTCGGCCCTGATCGAGCAGCACGTTGGTTTCGAAGTTCACGGGGTCGAGCCGATAGTGGCGGTACAGCGCCTGCCCGAGCGGCGATTGCGCAGCCATCAGGCGGAACACTGCCCGGTGGTCATGCCGCAGAACAAAGCGCGCGAACCGTGAACAGAGAACGCAATGACCATCGAAAATGATGATCGGCCGATCGTCTTCAAATGTCGGCACCGACGGGTCATTGCGGTAGCTGTAGCGCGAGTTCAATCCGCCTTCTGCCAGACCACCCCATCCTCCGTCAGCACCGCATCGAGCGGCACGTCATGCGCCTCGGCTTCGAGCCACGGAATGAAGCCATGCGCATAGCCGACGCCGACGGTGTACGGCCGCGGCTCCAACGTAGCCAGCGTGCGATCGTAGAAACCACCGCCGTAGCCCAGGCGCAACCCGCCCGGGCCGAAGCCGACACAGGGCACGAGCAGCAACTGTGGCGCAAAGCGGTCGGTGTCCTTCGGTTTCGGGATGCCGTAGGCGTCTTCCTCCATCGGGCAGCCGGGGTACCAGCGATGAAAGCGCAGGTGGCGCGTCTGCCGGTCCATCACCGGCAGGCCGATGATGCGGTGCCCCCCCTTCACGTCCTCGCCCTCGGTCCAGCGGAACAAAGCCGGCAGCGCATCGAACTCGCCCTTGATCGGCCAGTAGGCGCCGATGGCGGTTTCGTCGCGATTGACGAGCCAGACGCGCAGCACCTCCTGCAGGTGCATCGCGCGCTGGTGGCGGTCAAACATCGACAGGCGCTCAGCCTGCAACTGGCGGCGGAGCAGTTTCTTGTCGCGCGGCGGCTCGAGGTTGAAGTCGATCGGCATGGGGCTAGCATTGTCGATCATGAGCAACCCGCTGGTCGATCACTGCCTCGAACTGCTCGCGCCGCTCGGCACGGTGCGCGCCCGGCGCATGTTCGGCGGCCATGGCCTCTACATCGACGATCTGTTCGTCGCCCTCATCGCCTTCGAGCGGCTGTACCTGAAGGTCGATGCGCAAACGCAGCCGGCCTTCGCCGAAGCGGGCTGCGAAGTCTTCACTTATGTGAAGCCCCCAAGGCCGCCGCTGCGCGGCGACCGTTCCCCCGAGGGGGAGCGAGGCAACTCGGGGCGGCCCGCCGTTGCCTCTGGCAACGCCAAACCGATCACGATGAGCTACTGGACCGTGCCCGCCGAGGCCATGGAGTCGCCGGCCTTGATGCAGCCCTGGGCGCGGCAGGCGATGGCAGCCGCACTGCGGGCCAGGGCCACCAAAGCATCGGCCGCGCCGCGCAAGACGCGCGCCGCTGTACCAAAGGCCACGCCCGCTGCGTCGCGCGCAAGGCGGTAACGCCGCGCCGGTTGCATCGGCGTCCAATCCCACAGCGCCGGCTCGCCAGCATGCCAGGCGCCCACGGCCACGCGGTCGCCGCGCGACAGCGCCAGAGGCTGCCCGACGTTCAGCACATAGTCGTTGAGGTCACCTTGGCGTGTCACCCACACGCTGCCCGACCTGGGCCTCAGCCAGGCTGGCTCGGTGACCAACAGGTGTTGCACTTCTTGCATGGATAGGCGGCTCATCATGGGCTCCTTCAGAGGTCAGTTCGTAGGGTGAAGCATCGTCGATACAGGGCGGCAAGGCCAATGAGTTCGGCCACCGTCACTGATACCATTCGCGCATGAATCGACCACCCCACCGCGCCCTGGCCGTGGGCCCTTTGCGGGCTTTCGAAGCGGTGGCGCGGCGCTTGAGCTTTTCGGCGGCCGCCGAGGAGCTGTACCTCACGCAGCCGGCGATCAGCCGCCAGATCAAGTCGCTCGAAGACGAGCTCGGCGCGCCGCTGTTCGTGCGCGGCACGCGCAAGGTCGAGCTCACCGGCGCGGGGGTGCAACTGCTGCGCGGCGTGATGCCGCTGCTGCAGCGGCTGGACACCACCGTGCGCCAGATCCGCAGCGCGCGCGGGCGCCGGCATGTGTCGGTGGCCACGTTCGCCTCGTTTGCGTCACTCTGGTTGCTGCCGCGGCTGCGCCACTTCGAGGCCGCGCACCCGGACATCGACATCCGCATTTCCGCCACCGATGCGATGGTCGATTTCGATGACCCGGAGATCGACCTCGTGCTGCGCTACTGCCTGCCGGCCGACGC
>JANOEG010000117.1:0-5670 GCA_031413095.1 Burkholderiales bacterium
ATCGAGGTCGCGCTGCGCAGTGCACTCGAACCCTGGAACGTGCTGGGCGAGGAGAACAACGCCGGCAGCACGGCGCGCTTCGTGGACGCCTCGCTCGAGCGGCTCGAAGTCAAGGCCACGGGCTTGAACGGCAACCGTCACGTCATCACCGTCAACGGCCGTGCGCTGCCGCTGCAGCCCACCGGCCGCATCGGTGAGTTCGTCTGCGGCGTGCGCTTTCGCGCTTGGCAGCCGCCGTCGGCGCTGCATCCGACGATCGGCGTGCATGCGCCGCTGACCTTCGACGTCGTTGACCGCTGGAGCGAACGATCGATCGGCGGCTGCCGCTATCACGTCGAACACCCGGGCGGCCGCAACGAAGCCACCTTGCCGGTCAACGCCTACGAGGCCGAGAGCCGTCGCCTGTCGCGCTTCGAGTCGCGCGGCCACACGCCAGGCCGTATGGTGGTGGGCGGCGCAACGCCGAGCCGGGAATTCCCGTTCACTCTCGATCTGCGGCTCGGCTAAGGTCAGTAGCTTCGAATCAACGCGTCCCGAGCCCGCGCCTTGTCCAGTCTGCCCATGCCTTCGCCCGCTGAATCGGCGTTCGCCTTTGCGGCGCAGGAGCTGGGCGATCCCTGCTGGGACGAGCTGCGCGAGCCCTCCGGCGCGCTGAGGCCGACGTGGCAGCACTTCATCGCCGCCACACCGGCGCTGCGCGACGATGCGGCGGCCACCTTCGCCCGCCATCGCGCCGCGATCGCGCAGCAGATCCGCGCCGACGGCGTCACCCACAACCTTCACGAGCAGGCAGTGCCGGGCACGTCGGCGCGTGCCTGGTCGCTCGAAGCCCTGCCGCTGATCGTCGAAGCAGCCGACTGGGCACAGATCGAGCGCGGCGTGATCCAGCGCGCGCAGCTGCTGTCGTCCATGCTCGCCGATCTCTATGGGCCGCAGCGCCTGCTGCATGACGCGCTGTTGCCGCCGGCGCTGGTCTTTCGGCACAGCGGCTACCTGCGGCCCGTGCACGGCATCAGGCCTGCCGACGGCATGCACCTGCACATCGCCGCCTTCGACGTCGCGCGCGGCGCCGATGGCCGTTGGTGGGTGGTCTCGCAGCGCACCCAGTCACCGTCGGGACTGGGCTATGTGCTGCACAACCGGCTGATCGTTTCGCGCCTTTATCCCGAGGCCTTTCGCGAGCTGCGCGTGCAGCACATCGCCAGCAGCTACCGCCGCCTGCTCGACACGGTGCAGCAGCAGGCCGCCGACATCGCCGCGCGCCTGGGTGACGGCCACCTGCCGCGCATCGCCTTGCTCACGCCCGGCCCGTACAGCGAAACCTATTTCGAGCATGCGTACCTGGCGCGCTATCTGGGTTTGTCGCTGGTCGAGGGCGCCGACCTCACAGCGCGCGGCGACCGCCTGTTCCTGCGCACGGTCGAGGGGCTGGAGCCGGTGCATGGCGTGATCCGCCGCCTCGACGACGACTATTGCGATCCGCTCGAACTGCGCCCCGACTCGGCGCTCGGCGTCGCTGGCCTGGTTCAGGTCGCGCGCGCGGGCAATGTGGTGATGGCCAATGCGCTGGGCAGCGGCTTTCTTGAATCGAGCGCGGTGCAGGGCTTCTTGCCCGGCATCAGCCAGGCCCTGCTCGGCGAGGAACTTGCGCTGCCGTCGCTGCCCAGCTGGTGGTGCGGCGAGGCGGCGGCCTGGCAGGCGGTGCGCGGCGAACTGCCGGGGCGTGTGCTGCGTGCAGCGTTTCCCGGCCACCGCGACGGTGCGCTGCGCATGTCGGCTGAGGGCCTGGCGGCACTGCAGGCCCGCATCGAAGCCGACCCCGATGCGTTCACCGTGCAGGGCCACATTGCACCCTCGCGCGCCGCGCTGCCGCTGGCCGATGGCGCTCTGGCGGCTCGGCCGGCGATGCTGCGCGTCTATGCGATTGCCGACAGCGCACAGCGCTGGTACGTGCTGCCCGGCGCCTTGACGCGTGTGGCCACGCGCGCGCCGCTGTCGGTGTCGATGCAGCAGGGCGGCACCAGCCTGGACACCTGGGTCGTCGCCACCGGCACGGTCGATGGTTTTTCGATGTTGCCGCAGCGGCTGTCGGTGGATGATCTGGCCGAGCGCCGCGCGCCGGTGGCCAGCCGCACCGGGGAGAACCTGTTCTGGCTCGGCCGCTACACCGAGCGCAGCGAGCAGGTGGTGCGCCTGGCGCGCGCGGCGCTGGCGCTGATCGACGGCGATGAGACCGTGCCGCCACCGCTGTGCGCCGCGTTGTCGGCGCTGGCCACCTTCACCGGCCTGGTCAGCGCCGGTACGCCAGGGGCTGAGCGCTCGCCGGCAGTCTTTGAGCGCAGCCTGCTTGCCGCGCTGCACGACCGCGCCGGCGGCGCCATGGGCCACAACCTCGACGCCATGTCGCGCGTGGCCGCGGCGCTTCGCGACCGCCTGGCGCCCGAACAATGGGGCCTCGTGCGGCGCATGGGCGACGAGTGGCAGGCCCACTTCGACGGCCTGGGCGCAGCGGTGCCGACCACCGCGCAGGCGCTGCCGGCGCTGCAACGCCTGGCGCTGCAACTGGCCGCCATCACCGGCACGCAGACCGACCGCATGACGCGCGACCATGGCTGGCGCCTGCTCTCCGTGGGCCGTTTGACCGAGCGCATCGCTGGCCTGTCGCAGGCCATGCAACATCTCATCGGCGCCATCGACGGCCGCGGCGGCTCCGCCGTGGCCACTGCGCTGCTGCTCGACCTGTTCGACAGCGGCATCACCTTTCGCGTCCGCTACCAGCGCCACGAAGACCTGCTGGCACTGATCGATCTGCTGGTGCTCGACGACACCAACCCACGCTCCTTCGCCGGCACGCTGCGCCGCCTGCGCACCGAGATCGGCAAGCTGCCCGGGGCTGCGGCCTGGCGCGACGAGATGCTCGCGCTGTGGCCCGAACAAGGCGCCGGCCTGGCGTTGGGCGAGCTGCGCAGCTGCAGCGATGCAGCGACACAGCAGCGCGTGCTCGCGCTGGCCAAGCAACTCGGCGCCGCCGCGGCGCGCCTGTCCGACCTGATCGGTCAGCGCTACTTCGCGCATGCCGAGGTCGATGCAAGCTACAGCGTCTGATGGCCGTCTGATGTTCGAGCCCACACTTCAAAGCATGCCCGCGAGCTCGCTGCTCGAGGTCGTGCATGTCACCGTCTATCGCTATGAAGCGCCGGTGGAGATCGCGCATCACCTGGCGCATCTGCGGCCGCGCCACAGCGACATCCAGGCCGTCGAGGGATTTGAGATGCAGGTCCTGCCGGAGCCGATGCATCGGGCCAGCAGCACCGACTGGCTGGGCAACCACCGCACCTGTTTCAGCGTCAACCTGCCGCACCGGGAACTCGAGGTGCGCTCGCGCAGCCGCGTGCGCGTGGCACTGCCGCCGCCGCTCGACGCCGATGCCAGCGCGCCCTGGGAAGACGCGCGCGGGCAACTGCGCTATGCCGCCGGCTGCGCCTGGGCGCCCGCCAACGAGTTCGTCCATGCCTCGCCGTTCGTGCCGCTGCTGCCGGCTTTGCGCAACTGGGCCGCGCCGGCTTTCAAGCCCGGCCGCCCGGTGGCCCGCGTCGGGCTCGAGCTGATGGCCCGCATGCATGCCGATTTTCGCTACAGCAGCGCCAGCACCGACATCGACACGCCGCTGGCCGATGCCTTGGCGCGCCGCGAGGGCGTCTGCCAGGACTTCGCCCACCTGATGATCGGCGCGTTGCGTTCGATGGGCCTGGCCGCACGCTACGTCAGCGGCTACCTGCTGACCACGCCGCCCGATGGTGGTGCTTTGGGTGCACCGTGGTTGGGCGCCGATGCGTCGCACGCCTGGGCCGAAGTCTGGTGCCCGATGGCTGACGGCAGCCCGGCGCGCTGGCTCGAACTCGACCCAACCAACAACGTCGTCCCGGCCACCGGCCACGTTCGCCTGGCCGTTGGCCGCGACTATGGCGACGTGACCCCTTTGCGCGGCGTGATCCGCGGCGGTGGAGAGCACCAGCTCGAGGTGCGCGTGCGCACGCAGAGACTGCAATGACTGGCAAAAGAATTGCGAGGAGCCCCGCATATGCACATGTTTGACGAGATGTACCGTTCAGGGCAGGAGGTGCGTGCGCATTACGCCGCCTACGCGCGCTGGTTGTCCACCCAGCCCGCCGACGTGATGCTGACCCGGCGTGAAGAGGCGGCGACGATCTTTCGCCGCGTCGGCATCACCTTTGCCGTCTATGGCGACAAGGACGAGAGCGGCGCCGGCACCGAGCGCCTGATCCCGTTCGATCTGATCCCGCGCGTCATCCCGGCCGACGAGTGGCGCGAGTTGAAGCTCGGCCTGGTGCAGCGCGTGACGGCGTTGAACCGCTTCATCCACGACGTCTATCACGGCCAGGAGATTCTCAAGGCCGGCATCGTGCCCGCAGAACAGGTGCTGAACAACGCGCAGTTCCGGCCCGAGATGGTCAATGTCGATGTGCCGGGCGGCGTGTACTCGCACATCTCGGGCGTCGACATCGTGCGTGCCGGCAACAGCGATGGCACGGGCACCTACTACGTGCTCGAAGACAACCTGCGTGTGCCCAGCGGCGTGAGCTACATGCTCGAGAACCGCAAGATGACGATGCGCCTGTTCCCCGAGCTGTTCTCGCAAGTGCGCGTGGCGCCGGTCGCGCACTACCCCGACCTGCTGCTGGAGACCCTGCGCCAGGTGGCGCCGGCCTCGGCCAACGACCCGACGGTGTGCGTGCTGACGCCGGGCATGTACAACAGCGCCTACTTCGAGCACGCATTTCTCGCCCAGCAGATGGGCGTGGAGCTGGTCGAAGGCAAGGATCTGTTCGTGCGCGACGGTTTCGCCTTCATGCGCACGACGCAGGGACCGAAGCGCGTGGACGTGATCTACCGCCGCGTCGATGACGATTTTCTCGACCCGAAGGCCTTCCGCGCCGACAGCACGCTCGGCTGCACCGGGCTGCTCGACGTCTATCGCCACGGCAATGTCACGCTGGCCAACGCCATCGGCACCGGCATCGCCGACGACAAGAGCATCTATCCCTATGTGCCGAAGATGGTCGAGTTCTACCTCGGTGAAAAACCGATCCTGGCCAATGTGCCGACTCACCTCTGTCGCGATCCCAAGGACCTGCAGTACGTGCTCGACCACATGAGCGAGCTGGTGGTCAAGGAAGTGCACGGCGCCGGCGGCTACGGCATGCTCGTCGGACCGTCGGCGACGAAGGCGGAGATCGCCACCTTCAAAGAGGTCGTCAAGGCCAACCCCACGAACTACATCGCACAGCCAACGCTGTCGCTGTCGACCTGCCCGACGTATGTCGAGTCGGGTATCGCGCCGCGCCACATCGACCTGCGGCCCTACGTGCTGTCGGGCAACAGCGTGCAGACCGTGCCCGGTGGTTTGACGCGCGTGGCGCTCAAGGAAGGCTCGCTGGTCGTCAACAGCAGCCAGGGCGGCGGCACGAAAGACACATGGGTGTTGGAGAACTGATCATGCTTTCACGCACTGCCGATCACCTGTTCTGGATGGCGCGCTACATGGAGCGGTCCGGTCAAGCGCGAAGCGCTTGCGGCGAAGCCACAGCACGGCAGCGCGCGCCAGCGCGCAGCGGGGTTTTCGGCCTGTTGGAGCAAGACCATGCTGTC
>JANOEG010000118.1:0-14314 GCA_031413095.1 Burkholderiales bacterium
GGGATCAGCGTGTTCTTCAGGGCATGGCCGAAATAGACGCTGCGGTTCTGCAAGCCGCGCGCGCGCGCGAACTTGATGTAGTCGGTGCGCAGCACTTCGAGCATCTCGGCACGCACCAATCGCATGATCAGCGTCAGCTGGAAGATGCATAGCGTGACCGACGGCAGGACCAGGTGCTTCCAGCCGTCGGTGGTGAGCAGGCCAGTCGTCCAGGCGCCGATCGCCACCGTATCGCCTCGGCCGAAACTCGGCAGCACCTTGAGCGTGACGGCGAACACGAGGATCAGCAGGATGCCGATCAAGAAAGTGGGCAGCGACACACCGAGCAGCGAAAACGTCATCAGCGCCTGTGCCATGAAGTTGCCGCGCTTCAGTGCCGCATAGACGCCCATGGGGATGCCGAACGCCAGCGCCAAGAGGGCTGCACCAAAAGCCAGCTCCACCGTTGCTGGAAAGCGCTCGACGATCAGCGACGAGACCTTGCGCCCCTGGCGCAGCGACAGCCCGAACTCGCCGCGCAGCGCGTTGCCGACAAAGGCCGCGAACTGCACGGGAAACGACTTGTCAAGGCCGAGGTCGGCGCGCAGTTGGGTGCGCTGCTCGGGTGTCGCGTCCTGGCCGAGCAGGTTCGTGACCGGATCGCCGACATACTGGAACAGCATGAAGGCGATGAAGGCCACCGTGAGCATCACGATGACGGCTTGCGCAAGGCGGCGAAGGATGAAAGCAAGCATGTTCGGTTAGCACCGACCGAGCAAGCGCCGTGCCGCGGTGATCTTAGGGCCTACTGACGCCATCGAAGGGCTCGCGCCGGGTTGCCACAGGGCTCACAGCTAGGCGCGCGCGAGGCCGCGTGGCTTGTCCACACAACGAGCGCGCAACAACGCTGTGAGCCCTGTGGCAACCCGGCCCGAAGGGTGATCTCACCAAACGGACGCCAGCCGCGTTGCAAATCCTCGCCATAGCAGCGGCTATGTCTGCGGTTTGCGCCTTGCTGGCGTCCGTTTGGTGAGTCACGCGAGTCCTCCGATGGCGTCAGTAGGCCCTAGTTCACCTTGACCGAGCGCATGTCGATGCGGTTGTCGGCACGATGGTACAGGTCGATGTTCTTCTTCATCGCCCACGGGATCACCTGGTTGTGCAGGGGGATGTGCGACACGTCCTGATGGCTCAGGACCAAAGCCTGCTCGATCAGCTGATTGCGCGTCTTCTGATCGACTTCGGCCTTGATGCGCTCGATCAGCGCGTCCATCTGCGGATTGCTGTAGCGGCCGACGTTGTAGTTGCCATCACCCTGCGCACCAACGCTGCGCACCAGCGATTGCAGAGAGTACAGCGCATCGAAGGTCGGCACGCCCCAGCCGAGCATGTAGATGCTGGCCTCGTAGCGCTGGATCATCGGGAAGTAGGTCGACAGCGGCAGCGTGCGCAGCTTGGCCTTGACGCCAATCTTGGCCCACATGGCCGCCACTGCCTGGCAGATCTCTTCGTCGCTGATGTAGCGGTTGTTCGGACAGGCGAAATCGACTTCGAAGCCTTGTGGGTAGCCGGCTTCCGCGAGCAGCTTCTTCGACGCTTCGGCGTCATACGGCCAGCGTGCATCGGTCTTCTTTGTCCAGCCGTTGACCTGTGGCGCGATCAGCGCGCCGGTGGGCTGCGACAGGCCGCGCATCGTGACGCGGGCGATGGTCTGGATGTCGATCGCCTGATACAAGGCCTTGCGCACGCGCGCATCTTTCAGCGGGTTCTTGCCTTTGACGTTGCTCCCCGGCAGCTCGTCGCGGAACTGGTCCAGGCCGAAGAAGATCGTGCGGTTCTCTGCGCCGTCGATCACTTTCAGATTGGGCGCCGACCGCAGTTTGGCCAGATCGGCCGGTGACGGGTCGAGCACCATGTCGACCTCGCCTGAGAGCAGCGCCGCGACGCGCGTGGCTTCGGCCTTGATCGGGGTATAGACGATCTCGGTGACGTTGCCCTCGGCCTTGCCCCACCAGGCCGTGTTCTTCGCCAGCACCAGCTTCACATCCTGCTCCCAGCTCTTGAGCACGAACGGGCCGGTACCGTTGGCATGGCGGTGAGCGAAGTTCTCGTCCTTGGTCTTGATGTCCTTCGGCTCGAGCGACTTGTTCTTCTCGGCCCAGTCGCGGTCCATCACGCGCAGCTCCGTCAACTGCCGCAACAACACCGGGTTCGGCCCCTTGGTGAAGATGTCGATCGTGTAGTCATCGACCTTGACGACACGGTCGATGCCCTGCGTGTACACGCCGTAGTTGGACGTCTTGGCCATCGCGCGCTCGAGCGAGAACTTGGCATCGTCGGCGTTGAACGCCGCACCGTCATGGAACTTGACGCCCTGGCGCAGTGTGATGCGCACCTGGGTGGGGCTGACCTGTTTGTAGCCAGTGGCGAGCACGGCCTCGAGGTCGAACTTCTTGTTGTAGGTGAACAGCGACTCGTACACCGACGCATGCACGCCGTTGCCGAGCGCATTGTTTTGCGAGTGGATGTCCCAGGTCGGGATGTCGGCCGCGCTGGCCCACTTGAAAGTTGCAGCGTCAGCAAAAGGGGCAGCAATGCCAAGCGCCGCGGCAAGGATCGAAGGCAACAGGATGCGCATGTTGGAAAAGCTCCAGAACGACAATGGCGAGCATTGCATCTTGCGCTGGCCACCCTGGCCCTGCCAGCGGGGGAATCCCGGTCGCGCCACTGTCAACGCAATGTGATGTCGCGGTAGCGTGTGGTCAGTTGCGAACGCGTGTTGTCGCTGTCGGTCATGACGGCCAAGGCCAGCAAGGGCCCGGGCGCCTCGCCAAATGCGAGCTTGTAGTCGGCACTCAGTGTGCGCCGGTAGCGCTTCCACTGGCGCAGTCCGCCTGGCCCCGACTCGACGACGATCTTGCGTATGCGGTCGCTGCGCGGATGCGTGACAACGCGGCCGACCGCGGCCGACGTGTCCCAGACGTAGGCCAGTGTGGCAAACGGCGGCGCCTCGCCGGTCAGCGTGCGCGCCAGATCGAACATCATCTGATTGCGCGCCGACAGCCGCGCGTGATCGCCACCGAACGCGAACAACACGCGTGCCGCCGAATCGCTGGCGCCGGCATCGGACACATCACCGCCCTCGGGCAGGGCCTGCGCCATCCACGAGAACTCGACGTCGCGCAGCGTGTCCGCAGGCCGGGCCACACGCTTGCGGTACATCGACGCTGAGCCATCGGCCTGAGCGACCAGCACGCGCCCCTCGGGCATCAGTTCCCAACGATAAGTCGTGCGCCGTTTGCCAGGCAGCGGCACGTCGTGCCAGTCGTCGGCCGTCTGCGGCTGAGGCGGCGCCGTCGTGCAGGCACCGAACATCGACAACGCTGTGGCGCCGGCCATCAATTGCAACGCACTTCTGCGGCGGGGTTGGTCAGACGGTTGCGAGTCCACAGGAGGCGAGCCGGTCAGGAGCCGAAGAAAAGCCGCCCGAAGGCGGCTCTGGGATTGCTTGGATCAACGCCCTCAGAAGCGATGGCGCACACCGAGTGCCAAGCTGTTCGAATCGGTGCCCGCGCTGGTGGTGAAGCCGCCAAGGAAACCGGCTTGACCCGGTGCCGCCTGAGCCAGGTTCTTGTTGTCGAAGTGGGTCAGCACGACGTTGAAATCGGTGCGCTTGGACAAGGCATAAGTGAATGCGGCGCCGTACGACGAGGTGTCGGCATTGAAGGCGCGCTTGTCATCGAACGTGCTGTACGCAACGTACAACGTGTGGGCTCCCACCGGCATCTTGTAGCCGATGTGCATCAGCCGGCCGTCCTGGCGCAGGCCGTTGATGTAAGCCTGCTGCAACGCCGCAGCCGCCGCCGCGCCGACCGCCGGAGCGAGGCTGGCGCCAAGAGTGGACACGCCACTCGGGTTGTCATCCTTGAAAGTGGCATACAAGCCACTGAGGGTGCCGGGGCCGATTTGCGCCGAAGCACCGAACGCGGTCGACTGCAGCGATTTCTGCCCAACGTCGTTGTTGCGCTGGTTGTGGCCCAGACCCACGGCAAACGGGCCGACGCGGTACATGGCCATGACCGCGCCAAAGCGGTCGGCCTTTTTGGAAAGATTGACGTTCGAGTGGTTGAAGTCGAACGAGTACATCGCCGACGCCGTCAGCCCGCCAAAAACGATCCGGTACTGCAGCGCGTTGTCGATGCGGATCTCGGTGCTGGCCGGGAACGACGCTACCTGACCGGCGGCAAGGCTCGACTGCGTGCCGAGGGTGTCGAATGTGGCCGTGACCTCATAGGCGGGCGTGTACTGGCGACCGGCCAGCACCGCGCCGACGGGTGTCACCAAGCCGACATAAGCCTGTCGATCAAAAAAGCCGCCACGAATGTTCACGCCGAGGGCACCGGCCGCCAGGTTGGCATTGACCTGTGACACCGCGGCCTGGATAGCACACGGTTGCGCCGGGCAGAGGCCAGGGACCAGCAGACTGGCGTCTGCGAAGCGATCGGGCAACTGCGAGCCCGACGGCGGCCGGTTGCCCAGGGTGCCGTTGTTCAGCTCGGTTCGGTTTTCGAGCGTGAAGATGGCTCTGAAGCCGCCGCCAATGTCCTCGTTGCCGCGAAGGCCAAATCGAGTGCCTTCCATGATGCCGCTGACGAGCTGATTCTTGTTCGCCACGCCAGTGTTGTGCACGATGCCGGCATCGAGCAGACCGTACACGGTCACCGACGATGGCGTCGATTGCGCCAAAGCAGCTGAACTGGCCAACGCCAGGGCGCTCAAGGCGGACAGATTTTTCTTCATCATGGTTGTCTCCAAGGCACGGTCTTCCAATATCGAATCTTGACCGATGCTGTACGCAGCAGCGTGGCCCTGTTGCAGAGCGCCAACGCTGTGTTTTCCCTAGTCGGCCGCCGGCACAGGACAAAGAAAAAGCCGCCCGAAGGCGGCTTTCGTCCGATCGGAAGGATCGATCAGAACTTGTGCCAGATGCCCACGTCGAACTGGGTCTTCTTCGCGTTCGAAGAGTAACCATCGCCGCTTTGCTTGGCCACATCGGTGTAGACGATGGTGCGCTTGGACAGGCTGTAGTCGAGACCGGCGCCGAGCTTCTTCTGCTCGAGGTCGCTGCTGTTGCGATAGCCGAACTTGGCGGTTGCCGCGCCGAGGGGCACTCGGGCACCAATCGACCAGATGGAAACATCGGTCGTCGTCCCTGCACCACACGTCCACGTGGTACCGGGCGCGGTGGCGAGCGGGCCGCAATCGCCGTTCTCCCACTGGACCATGAAGTCGGCGAAGCCGGCATTGAAACCACCGTAGACGCCCTTGGTCTTGCCGTCGTTAGCGTTGCGGTCGTAGGCAGCGACGATCCGGAACGGGCCAGCAGAGTAGATAGCACCAAGGCCAACCGGACGCTCAGTGCCGTTGGCGCCTGCTGCGGAGGCGTTGCCGTCAGCGGCAGCAATGTTCGCGTGCACCTGCAGACCGCCGAGGTTCGGCGAACGGTAGTAAACCGCATTGTTCAGTCGTGCGCTGCCCGCGAGGCCGGCATTGAGGCCGCCCGTGTGGGTGCTACCAACGGTTTCCGTGCCGAACGGGTCAAAGCCACCGTTGAACTCTTGCAGTACGGGCAGCATGCGGCCCAGGCGCACATCGCCGAAGCTGCCACCCAAACCAACCCAGCTCTGACGAAAGAAGCGGCCTGTCTCAGGCTGCGACGTCGTCTGGCCGGTGGCGGCATTGAAGCGGTAGTTCATGGCGAAGAACGCGTACGTGCCACCGCCAAGATCCTCACGGCCTGACAGCGTGAAATTGGTGCGGCCGGAGTTACCGGTCGACATGTTCCACGCGCCGTTCGTACGCTGAATTGCGGCGTCAACGCCGCCCGACAACGTAACGGAAGACTGCGCCGACGCAGCACCAGCAAATGAGCTCAGCACAGCGAGAGCGAGCAGAGATTTCTTCATGTCCAATATCTCCAAGGTTGAGATTTAAGGGGTCCCGATGACGCTACCGTGGATTCAGACGATCTTGTCCGAGGCCAAACGGTCCATCAGGCCAACCTCCTTACGCGGAAGTTGCGTGTATTCCACCAGTTCCCCCGTAGGCCTGCAAAGCCTTGAGCTACAAATCCTCGCCGCGTGTTGTCCACGCACAACGAAGGAGCCTCGTCAATCCATTCCGAACTCGCCAACTTGTCAGTGGTAACTTACCGGTTAACTCAATGAGCGCCCCATCGTCATGCCTGACTTCATCGATCGCTGCCTGATTGCTGCCGACGCCGGACTTCGGACCTTGTCCGGCACGGCGCGGGCTGCGCGCCCGCGTCCTGCGGCTCGGCAAGGCGCTGAAGACAGGCCACTGACCGCGCCCGAGCGCCGCCTCGCCGGCTCGCTGATGCGCGTCAACCACGTCGGCGAGGTCTGTGCGCAGGCGCTGTACCAAGCGCAGGCGCTGACGGCGCGCAGCGATGCGCAGCGCCTGCAAATGGAGGTGGCAGCCGGGGAAGAACAAGACCACCTGGCCTGGACGGAGGCGCGATTGCGCGAACTCGATGACCGGCCCAGCCTGCTCAACCCGCTTTGGTACGCGGGCGCCTTTGCCATCGGGTTGGCCGCCGGGCGCGCCGGCGACCGCTGGAGCCTGGGCTTCGTCGTCGAAACCGAGCGCCAGGTCGAAGAGCATCTGGCAGGGCACCTGGACCGTTTGCCGGCCAATGATGCCGCGTCACGAGCGATCGTCTCGCACATGAAGGCCGACGAAGCGCATCACGCGCAGCTGGCAGAGCAAGCTGGGGCCGAGCCGCTGCCGTTGCCGCTGCGTTGGCTGATGCGCGGTGTGGCCAAGGTCATGACGACCACGGCGCATCGCATCTAGGCGATCAAACCGACACGACTTCGTGCGTGACCACGATCTGCGACGTCTTGGCCAGCATTGCGGTTGCCGAACAGTACTTCTCATGCGACAGCGCCACCGCCCGTGCCACGGCCTGCGCATCAAGCTGCTTCCCGGTGATGACGAAGTGCATGCCGATGCGCGTGAACACCTTAGGGTCGGTTGACGCGCGCTCGGCGCTGAGTTGAACGCGGCAGCCGGTCACGGCATGCCGGCCTCGCTTGAGGATCAGCACAACGTCATAAGCCGTGCACGCGCCGGTGCCGGCGAGCACGGTTTCCATCGGTCGTGGCGCAAGGTTGCGACCGCCGCCGTCGGGAGCGCCATCCATCGTCAGCAGATGCCCGCTGCCGGTCTCGGCTACGAAGGCCATCCCGCTGGCGGCCACCCAATCCACAGTGCATTCCATCGCGCGCCCTCGCCGTTTGAGTTGGCGCTAATTGTGCCGACCTCGCGCCTATGATCCTCGGCCAGGGGATTGAAGGACGGGACATGAGCAGCAAGCCGCGCGGCACCAAGCCCGCGAAGCACGATTATCTGCAGCGCATCCTCACGGCGCGCGTTTACGACGTGGCGGTGGAGTCGCCCTTGGAGCCGGCGCGAACGCTGTCGCGGCGCATCGGCAACCACGTGCTGTTGAAGCGCGAAGACCAGCAGCCGGTGTTCAGCTTCAAGCTGCGCGGCGCCTACAACAAGATGGCACGCCTGTCTGAGGCCGAGCGGGCGCGCGGCGTCATTTGCGCTTCGGCCGGCAACCACGCGCAGGGCGTGGCGCTGTCGGCGCGCCGCCTGGGCTGCAAGGCCACGGTGGTGATGCCGGTGACCACACCCAAGCTGAAGATCGACGCCGTGCGCGCCCTCGGCGGCGACGTGGTGCTGCACGGCGAAAGCTACTTCGATGCCCACAGCCAAGCCAAGACGCTCGAAGCCGAGCGCGGCCTGACCTTCGTGCATCCGTTCGACGACCCGGACGTGATTGCCGGCCAGGGCACGGTGGCAATGGAAATCCTGCGCCAGCATCAAGGGCCGCTCGACGCCGTGTTCGTTGCCATCGGCGGCGGCGGGCTGATCGCCGGGGTGGCCAGCTACATCAAGGCAGTGCGGCCGGAGGTCAAGGTGATCGGCGTGCAGATGAACGACTCCGACGCCATGCTGCGCTCGGTGCGCGCCGGCAAGCGCATCACGCTCGCCGATGTCGGCCTGTTTTCTGACGGCACCGCGGTCAAGCTCGTCGGCGAAGAAACCTTTCGCATCGCCCGCGAACTGGTCGATGACTATGTGGTCGTCGATACCGACGCCGTCTGCGCCGCCATCAAGGACGTGTTCCAGGACACGCGCAGCATCTTGGAGCCCGCCGGTGCGATGGGCGTGGCCGCGATCAAGCAGTACGCCGCCGAACACAAGGCCAAGGGCCAGACGTTCGTCGCCATCACCTGCGGCGCCAACATGAACTTCGACCGCCTGCGCTTCGTCGCCGAGCGCGCGGAGTTCGGTGAAGAGCGCGAAGCGCTGTTTGCGGTCACGCTGCCCGAAGCGCGCGGCTCGTTCAAGCGCCTGTGCGAGCAGATCGGCTCGCGCAGCGTCACCGAGTTCAACTACCGCATCTCCGACGCCAACGAGGCCCATGTCTTCATCGGCATCGCGATCGCTGAGGCCGCCGAGGCCGAGCGCATCGAGCGCAACTTCGTCCGCCACGGCTTCGCTACCGTCAACCTGACCGACGACGAGCTGGCCAAGGAGCATGTGCGACACATGGTCGGCGGGCGCAGCGCGTTAGCCCACGACGAGCGGCTGTTCCGCTTCACCTTCCCCGAGAGGCCGGGCGCGCTGATGCGCTTTCTGAACGCGCTCCAGCCAGACTGGAACATCAGCCTGTTCCACTACCGCAACCAGGGCGCCGACCACGGCCGCATCCTGGTCGGGCTGCAGGTGCCGCGCGGCGATGCCCGGGCGCTGCGCCAGTTTCTCGACCAGCTCGGCTACTCCTACGCAGACGAAAGCGAAAACCCAGCCTACAGTTTGTTCCTGCGCTGAGCGCCCTTGCCCACCACCCACGCCTGCCCATGCACAACGCCACCCAATCGCTGATCGCACCGACCGCCAACGCGACGCTCGAACGCGCGTTGCGCGACAAGCTGCAACGCCGCGGCGAAACCATCGGCAGCCTGGGCGAGCTCGAGCCGCTGGCGCTGCGCATCGGCTTGATTCAAGACACCTTGCGCCCGCGCTTCAGCGAGCCGCAGGTGGTGCTGTTTGCCGGCGACAACGGCCTGGCAGTCGAAGGCCTGCCGGCGCCGCCCGGGCAGACCACGGCAGAGCGTGTCTGGCAGGTCTTGTCGGGTCAGCTGCCGCTGTCGGTGTTTGCGGCCACGCAGGGCCTGGCCGTGTCGGTCGTCGATGCCGGCGTTGCCGACCGCCTGGTCGCCCACGAGCGCCTGCTGATGCGCAAGATCGCCCACGGCACGCGCAATGCCCGCGTCGGCCCGGCGATGTCGGTCGATCAGGCGCAGGCCGCGATCCGCGCCGGCATGGAAATCGGCCAGTCGCTGCCCGGTAATGTTCTGGCCTGTGCCGGCCTGGGCGTCGGTTCGCACGAGAGTGCGGCGCTGATCCTGTCGCGGCTGACTGGCGCACCCGTGCGCGAGCTGCTGCTGGCGCATCCGCAGATGGACACCAATTTGCTGACCCACCTGCTTGCGGTGACTCAAAGCGCGCAGGCGCGCCATCGCGATGTCGCCGATCCGGTGGAAGTGTTGGCCGCCTTCGGTGGCTTCGACATCGCGATGATGACCGGCGCCATGCTCGTCGCTGCCGGCCGGCGCCACCTGATCATGGTCGATGGCCTGCCTGCCTGCGCCGCCGTCATGGTGGCTTCGCGCATCGCCGCACCGGTCATCGACTACTGCGTGTTCTGCCGCAGCCACAGCCACCAGGGCCTCGACTACGCGCTCAACCTCTTCCATTCGTCGGCGCTGCTCGAACTGGGCATGGAAAGCACCGACGGCACCGGCGCCACGCTGGCCTGGCCGCTGGTGCGCGCCGCCGCCTCGCTGCTGACGGAAGTGGCTGAAGGCGAAGACCCTGGCCCGTCGCGGCTCGGCGAGCTGGACACCATCGCCGACACGGTTCGCTTGACAGACGCCTGAGCGGCCCCGAAGCGCGATCTTTCAGCGCGTGTTGGCGCCGGCCCCGGGCGGCACCACAGGCTGCGGCTCCGCCGACTCGCCAGCCTCGGGTGGCCGGATACCAGAAAATGGCGCGGCCGACGGCGGCGGCGGCACGAGCGACGTCGGCACCGAGACGATCGTGCCCGTTCCGGGCAACGGCAACCCTGGCGAGACCACCGGCGGCGGCGCAGCGCGCGGACTCGACAACGCCCCGGCCAAGGCCGGCAACTCGAGTGACACGGCCGGCGCAGCCCCTTTGGTGCCCAACGCGGCGCCGCGCGGATGCACGGATTGCAGCACCAGGTCACCCTCGATCACCGTGCCAACCTTGAAGCCGCGCGCCGGTTTGCCATCGACCGCGATGAGGGCCAGGCCCGTGGTGTCGCCGCCCTCGCGCGGCGCGGCCACTCCGAGCAGCTTGAAGCGCGACGCGAGCGCCGGCTCCACGGGCGCTGCCGTCGGTGAGGCCGCCTTCGGCGCTCCGAAAACGCTGTCCAGATTGCCGCGCGGCGGAGTAGCGGTGGCCACCGGCACCGTGTACGGCGGCGCCGCCGGCGAAGAGGCCCAAAGGCGCAACAGCCAGAAAACTGCACTTGCAGCGACGGCGGCCCAGATCACGAATGCCAACAAGCGCGCTTTCATCAGCCCATTATGATGGAAGCACACCATGCAAAACGCCTGCGCACTGCTGCCCATGACACTCCCGACCCCACCCACCAACCGCCAGCGCGGCCGCGGCTTCACACTGATCGAGATGCTGGTGGTGCTGACCATCATCGGCGTGCTCGCTGCGTTGATCGTGCCCAACGTCATCAACCGCGCCGAAGAAGCCAAGGTGACCGCAGCTCGCACCGACATCAGCAACCTGATGCAACAGTTGAAGCTGTACAAGCTCGACAACCAACGCTTTCCAAGCGCCGAGCAGGGCCTCGAAGCGCTCGCGCGCAAACCGACGGCCGGTTCGGTCCCACCGAACTGGAAGCCCTATCTCGACAAGCTGCCCAACGACCCGTGGAACCGTCCCTACCAGTACGTGAACCCGGGCATCAAGGGTGAAGTCGATGTCTTCAGCTACGGCGCCGACGGCCAAAGCGGCGGCGAAGGCAACGATGCCGACGTCGGCTCATGGCAATAGACACTTGAAATTGATCACGGCCGTGCGCAACCGCGGCTTCACGCTGATCGAGCTGCTTGTCGTCCTGGCGATCGTCGCCCTGGCCTCATCGCTTGTCGTCGTGTCGATGCGCGACGGCGCGCAGACGCAGCTCGACGAAGAGGCCGAACGGCTGGCAGCCTTGCTCGAAGGTGCACGCACCGAAGCGCGATCTTCGGGCATCACCGTGCGCTGGGAACCGGCGGGCGCCGAGGCCACAGACGGTGCGAACTTCCGCTTCATCGGCTTGCCCAGGAGCTCCAACCTGCCGTCGCACTGGCTGCGCGCCGGTGTCAGCGCAGAGATCATCGGCGCGCGCGCCGTGCTGCTCGGCCCCGAACCGATCCTGCCGGCGCAGCGCATCGTTCTCAGCCGAGATGACCGGCGCGTCACGTTGGCCAGCGACGGCCTGGCGCCTTTTGCACGCACGACGTTGGCAGCGCCTGCACCGTGAAAGGCGCTCGAGGCTTCACGTTGATCGAGGTTTTGGTCGCACTGGCGATCGTCGCGGTCGCGCTCGGCGCCGGCTTCAAGGCCGCCGGGGCGCTGGCCAACAACGCGCAGCGCCTGGCCGATGTGAGCGCCGCGCAGTGGTGTGCCGACAACCAGCTCACCAACCTGAAGCTCGCCAAACAGTTCCCGGGCATCGGCGACAGCGACTTCGCCTGCAACCAGCTCGGCCGCACGTTCCAGGGCCAGCTTTCCGTGCGGCCGACACCGAACCCGAACTTCCGCCGCGTCGATGCCAACATCGCCGATGAGGCCGGCACGCCGCTGCTCAATCTGTCCACCGTGCTGACGCGCTACCCATAGCAATGACAGCCCCTCGCTCGCTGCGCTCGCACTCCCCCGGGGGGAGGCTCGGGCCGACGCTTGGGAGCGGCCCGGCGCTGGCCCGAGCGCGCCCGGCGCGCGGCTTCACGCTGATCGAAGTGCTGGTAGCGCTGGCACTGATGGCGCTGCTGGCCACGATGTCGTGGCGCGGCGTTTCGAGCATGGCCGAGGCCAAGCAGTCCGCGGATGCACGGGTCAATGAGACGCTGCGCATGGGCACCGTGCTCGCGCAGTGGGAACAGGACCTGCAGCAACTGCACCCCACGCAGCTGGTGCCGGCGCTGGCCTTCGATGGCAAGACGCTGCGCGTCGTGCGCCGCCAGTCCGGCGGCCTGCAAGTCGTCACCTGGGCCTTGCAGGAAACGCGCTGGATGCGCTGGGCCTCGCCGGTGGCCACCAGCGCCCAAGGCTTGCAAGACGCCTGGCTGGCCAGCCAGCAACTGCTCGGCAACGAGCCCGGCCAATTGACGGTCTACGAGGGTCTGGGCGGCTGGCAGGTCTACTTCTATCGCAACAATGCCTGGACCAACGCCCAATCCAGCGGCGACGTGAACCCGGGCACGGCGCGCGGCCCCGCGTCGTTCGCGCTGCCCACCGGCGTGCGCCTCGTGCTGACGCTGCAGCAACAAGTCGAAGGCCAGGGCGGCAGCACCGTGACACGCGACCTGCTGCTGCCACCCCAGCCACTGCCGTCATGAAAGTCAAACGCACGCCGCCGCTCCGGGCCCAGCGCGGCGCCGCGCTGCTGCTGGCCATGCTGATCATGACCCTGGTGACGACGCTGGCCGCCGGCATGGTCTGGCAGCAGTGGCGTGCCATCCAGGTCGAGGCGGCCGAGCGGGCGCGCACCCAGGCCGCCTGGATCCTTTCCGGCGCGCTCGATTGGGCGCGTCTGATCTTGCGCGAAGACGCACGCAACAACGCCAACGATCCGCGCGACCACCTCGGCGAACCGTGGGCGGTGCCGCTGGCCGAAGCGCGGCTGTCGTCGTTTCTGGCTGCCGACCGCGACAACAACAGCGTCGCCGAGAACGATTCGCTCGACGCCTTCCTCTCCGGCTCGATCACAGACGCCCAGTCGCGCTGGAACCTGCGCCGACTGATCGACGCCGAGGGCAAGGTCGTGCCGGCCGAGCTGAAGGTGCTGCAGCGGCTGTGCGATCAGGGCGGCGGCACCGGCGACTGCGCCGACCGCATCGCCAGCGTTTTGCTCAAGGCGTGGCCCGGGCCCAACAGCACCGGCGCCGCTGCCATCGCGCCCCAGAACTTGTCCCAACTGGCCTGGCTGGGCATCGACGCCGACACCCTCAAGCGCATCGACCCGTGGGTCGACGTGCTGCCCGACCCAGCGGCCAAGGTCAACGTGAACACAGCGCCGGCCGAGGTCATCGCTGCCGCCGTCGAGGGCATGACGCTCGGCAACGCGCAACGCCTGGTCCAGGACCGCCAGCGCACCCCGCTGAAGGATCTGACTTCAGCGACCGCTCTTGGTTACTTCCCGGTTGTCCAGAGCCGGCCGCTGACCGAGGCGCTGTCCGTGAGCAGCAACTTCTTCATCATTCAGGGGCGGCTGCGCCTGGAGGAGCGGGTGCTCGAAGAACGGTCGCTAGTGCAGCGGGTCCAGCTGGAGATCGTCGTCAAGTCACGCGAGCGCGTGAACCTGCGCGAAGGCGTGAGCGTGAGTCCGGGCACCTGATGCCGGCGCACCCTCATTCCTCACGATTCCTTGTTGCAAGCCACGCTCGGCCCGCTACTACACTCCCCGCTCTGTTACTTGTTGCCGTCGCTCTGGTGGAGCGCGGCATTGCGCGCGCGCCAGCCTGAAACAAGACATGTCCACGCTCGTCATCCTGCTCCCGTCGCGGCCCCGTCTGGCCAGTGGCGCTGACGCCACGCCACCGCGCGAGGGTTCGGCGGAGCTGCTTTACGTGCTGTCGCCCGACGGCCTGAACATCGCTCGCCAAGGCCGCGCCAAAGCCGCGTTGCTGCCCAAGGCCGACAGCGCGATCGTCGTGCTCGCCGACACCGACGTCAGCTGGCACCGCATCGCCGTGCCCAAAGCGCCGGCTGCCCGGCTCCGCGCCGCGATCGCCGGCACGCTCGAAGAGCACTTGCTCGACGACGCCGACAGCCTGCATTTCGCACTAGCCCCCGGCCTTGGCGGCGGCCAGACCGGCTGGGTCGGTGTGATCGACAAAGCCTGGCTCAAGGGCGAGTTGACGGCGCTCGACAAGGCCGGCCTGGTCGTCGAGCGCGCGGTGCCGATGGCGTGGCCGGAAGACATGCC
>JANOEG010000119.1:0-11242 GCA_031413095.1 Burkholderiales bacterium
TGTCAAACGTTAGGCGTCATCAATGCGATACCTGCTCCCGATCAGAAAGTTGCTGCCTAGCCTTGTTCTTTGCATAGGAATGGGATTCAGCACGGCCAGGGCGCATGTCTGTGACACCTTTGACCAAGTAACCGCTGAGCAACTGCTGGGGAGCGCCGCGCGTCCGCCCGCTCGGGGTAAGGGGCAAAGTCTTGCAGAAGGTCGAGTTGATGGATGCGTGTACTTCACAGTTCCGGGTTCAACGCCCGTTCGAATCGCAAAGCTCATGCGCTACCAGTACCACAAGCCAACCTCGCTGCGCGCGGAGATCGCACGCTCGACAGAGCGAGTGGAGCGACAGGGCGGCTCAGTTGCAAGAGAGAAGCTGCTGGGTCGCGAAGCACTTCTGTTCAAAGAAGGGGAAGACGCAGTTACCTATCTGGTTCAGTTCGAGCGTCATTTCTATAGCGTCGAACTCACTCGCCCATCCTGGAGCACTGTCCCCTCCAGCCTAGATCTGATGAGAAAACTTGCTGAGAGGGCTGTGCGCGAGATGGGAACAACACCCACCATCCCGTGAGATGACGCCTAACCCCGTCGCTCAAGCCGACGTCCAACAGCTCGCTTCGCGAGAGCTGTTGGACGCGGCTCATCTCCACCGTTAGCCGTCATGGTCGACAGCAGGTCATACGCGTTTCGCTCAGCAGTGGCTGGGCTATCTATCATCCTGTCGTCTGGGCACACGTTGGCGCAGCCTGCCGTTCCGGTTGAAGTTGCGGCAGTCGTTTCCGGTGGCACCTGGGAACGTGGCGCCGAGTCGGGCAGTTTCCGGGTGGTCATCGTTAATAGTGGGTGGGAGCATGTCTGGTCACGCCTGTACATCGAGTGGGTGCTGCTCCCAGAGTCGCGCGACCAGAAGGTCATCGCCCAGCTGGAGCCAACGTTGCCTTTCGCTCAACGCGAGCACGTACTCAGCGCCAAGATCCTGCCCCGCAAGTCCGGGCGCACCGAGGTACTGGTGAATGCATCGTCGAACATGGAGATCGGCTCCAAGCCAAAGCAAGTGGTCCTTCGGCTGGGGGTGCCGGGACGTGTGGAAGTCGTGCATTCAGGAGCGCGCTGAATGACGGCTAACCGGTCAATCGAGCGGACGGCTTCAGGCGCACTGCGTGAGCCTTCAGCCTCCGCTCATCTCCAGCGTTATGGCGCTTAAGTCCCTGCCTCGCATCCGCGTCGATTTCAATGAGTTGGTCGATTCTGACTTGGTGCTGCTTGCGAAGACTGATCTCGTCATTTGTGAGGACGGGAGCGAAATCAAACTTCAGGCTGGGCTGTCGGTGATTGCTTATGAGTACAACGAGTACGCCGATGGAACCATTGAGTGCCTGTACGCTCAGGGCTGCGCGGAGAGGAACGATCCGACGCTCAACGGTGAATGGACGCGCAATGCCCAATGGTGTTGCCGGTTTAGTAGTGGCGTTCAGTCGTCGGGATCAAAAATATGAATGACCCAATCTGGCGTCATCTCGCCACGCCCCATAACCTGTCATTGGAGCGGTCCGCCTTCGGCGTCCGCTCGCTTTCACGTTAGGCGTCACACGCCCATGACCACAGAGCCGAAGATCCTCTTCCGCGGTGTCTCAGTGATAGAAAGTTGGCCCGAGCGTCTTCGCGAGGCGCAAGCAATTCAGACCTGCATCGTCGCAGGCAAGGACATTCCGCGCGTTCGCTACGGCGATGAGCCAGACGACTGGGGCGCGGATGCTCGGCCCTGTCATGACTGTGTCGCTACCAAAGGCGAGTTCCACGTAGAAGGATGTGACGTCGAGCGCTGCGCCGGATGCGGAGGGCAGCGCTTCAACTGTGACTGCGAGGCTGATGACAGTGATACCTAACAAGTCAATCGAGCGGACGGCCTCCGGCACACTTCGTGTGCCTACTGCCTCCGCTGATTTCCAACGTTAGGCTTTCTAAGCACAGTCCCTCATGCGGGACTCAGTCGCCATCTTCATTCTCCTGCGCAAGTTGCGACTTGAGACGATAGGCATCGATGTCGAAGTCGGTGCTGTCCGCGACCGCGGTCAGTACCAAGGGCGAAACGCGCTCCCGCTCCTCCTCGGTCTCGAACGTTGTGAAGCCGGCCTCAGCCGCCTCCGCGAACAGCTTCTCCGACAGCCGCTTTGCCTTTGCTTCGTGGCTCTCCAGGTCGGGGTTGGCGCCGGGAGGGATGTTCTCCTCAATCCATGTGTCGACCCATCTCAGAAAGCGCTTGCTCATGACTGCCCACCCATCTCCTGCGTAGCGTTCGGCGCCGATTGCCCGGCCCACGTTGACTCGCCCGATCCTTCGGGCACAGTCGGTAAAAGCTTACTGCATGGCATGGAGAAGCGCCGAGACGCGGTACGTCGTCGTACGATTTCCTCCCCTGTTCTGGTGTCCACGTCATGTGCCGAAACATCCGAACGTTGTTCAACTTCGAACCGCCAGCGACCGAGCTCGAGATCCGTGATGCGTCACTGCACTTCGTGCGAAAACTGAGCGGATTCAGTGTGCCTTCACAGGCGAACGCGCGAGCCTTCGAGCATGCGGTCGCGGCCATCGCCGATGAAGCGAGGACGCTGATCGCTTCGCTCGTCACCACCGCGGAGCCGAAAGATCGTGCGCTCGAGGCTGCCAAGGCAAAGGCGCGCTCGGCGATCAGATTTGGCGTCCAACCGACAGGTCGTGGCCGTTGAATGCGGCCCGCGTCTACAGCAGCACGATGTCGTACTGCTCCGGCGTCAGACTCGGCTCCACCGAGAGCGAAATCGGCTTGCCGATGAACTCCGAGAGGCCGGCCAGGTGCTGGCTCTCTTCGTCGAGCAGCATCTCCACGACCGACGCGTTGGCGACGACGCGGAACTCCTTCGGGTCGAACTGGCGCGCTTCGCGCAGCACCTCGCGCAGGATGTCGTAGCAGACGCTGCGCGCGGTCTTGAGGATGCCGCGACCCTCGCAGGTCGGGCACGGTTCGCACAGCATGTGGGCCAGGCTTTCGCGGGTGCGCTTTCGCGTCATCTCGACGAGGCCGAGCTGCGTGAAGCCGCTGACCGTCGTGCGCACGCGGTCCCGCGCGAGCTGTTTGCGGAACTCGGCGAGCACGCTCTCTTGATGATCCGCGCGCGTCATGTCGATGAAGTCGGCGATGACGATGCCGCCCAGATTGCGCAAACGCAGCTGGCGCGCGATGGCGCCTGCCGCTTCGAGGTTGGTCTTGAAGATGGTGTCGTCGAAGCTGCGCACGCCGACGAAGCCGCCGGTGTTCACGTCCACCGTCGTCAGCGCTTCGGTCTGGTCGATGATCAGGTAGCCGCCGCTCTTCAGATCGACGCGGCGCGCCAGCGCGCGGCGGATCTCTTCGTCGATGTTGAACAGATCGAAGATCGGCCGTTCGCCGATGTAGTGCTGCAACTTGGTCACGGCGCCCGGCGTGAACGTAGCACCGAAGGTGCGCAGGTGTTCGAACTGGAGCTTTGAGTCGATGCGGATCGCCGCCGTTTCATCGTGGGCCAGATCGCGCAGCACGCGCTCGGCCAGCGTCAGGTCCTGGTGCAGCAACGTGCCCGGCGGCGACGCGTAGGCGCGCTCGCGGACGCCGCCCCAGGTCTTGCGAAGGTAGGCAATGTCGTCGGCCAGTTCGGCGTCGGAGGCTTCTTCCGCGTTCGTGCGCAAGATGAAGCCGCCACCTGCATAGGGCTCACCGGCCTTGCCGGCCAGCGCGGCCAGGCGCTCGCGCAGTTGCTCGCGCAACTCCGGCGAGCCGATCTTCTGGCTGACGCCGAGGTGGTTGTCCTGCGGCAAGTGGACCAGCATGCGCCCGGCGATGCTGACCTGCGTCGACAGTCGTGCGCCCTTGGTGCCGATCGGGTCCTTAACCACCTGCACCGTCAGCGCCTGGCCTTCGAACAACTGACGCTCGATCGGCACCGGCGTGGCGTTGGCCGCCGCTTCGCTGCGGCCATTGCCGTTGTGCCCGTTGTGAAGATCGGCCACATGCAAAAACGCCGCGCGTTCGAGCCCGATGTCGATGAATGCGCTTTGCATGCCCGGCAGCACGCGCGCGACCTTGCCCTGGTAGATGTTGCCGACGAGGCCCCGTTCGAGCGCGCGCTCGAGGTGCAGCTCTTGCACTGAGCCGTTCTCGACGACCGCGACGCGAGTTTCGTGCGGCGTCCAATTGATCAGGATGTCTTGCAGGGCCATGGGCTTCAGTCTATTCGCACAGATGATGCGCAACTTTTGCCTGGCGCAGCAGCGCGGCCGTCTCGGCGAGCGGCAAGCCCATGATGCCGCTGTAGCTGCCTTCGATGTGTGAGATCCACCCGGCCAGGGCGCTTTGGATCGCATACGCACCAGCCTTGCCGAAGGGCTCGCCCGAATCGATGTAGGCGTCGATGACTTTCGGCGGCAACGCGGCGAAACGCACGCGCGACACGCTCAGCGCTTCGAGCCGGCGCGTACCGGTCCACACCGCCACGGCGCTGAGCACGCGGTGCGTGCGGCCGGACAGCGCTTGCAGCATCCGACGCGCATCGGCGGCATCGGCAGGCTTGCCGAGGATGCGAGCACCGAGCGCGACCGTGGTGTCGGCGCAGAGGATCGGCGCTGCGGGCAAGCCGCGCCGCTTCAAGCGCTGGCGTGCAGCGTCGAGCTTGGCGCGCGTCACACGCTGTACGTAGATCGCCGGTGTTTCGCCGCGACGCTCGGCTTCGAGCGCTTCAGCGTTTTCGTCCACGTCGGCCAGCAGCAACTCGTGCTTGGCGCCGATCTGATCGAGCAGTTGCCGCCGGCGCGGGCTTTGCGATGCGAGATAGACGAAGCTATTCACGGTGATATGGATGACCTGCCGTCACCGACCAGGCGCGGTACAGCGCTTCGGCCATCATCACGCGCGCAAAAGCGTGCGGCAGCGTCAGGTCCGACAGGCGCAATGTCTCGTCTGCGCTCGACTTGAGCGTGGCATCGAGACCGTCAGGCCCGCCGATCACGAGCGCGACATCGCGCCCGTCGCCGAGCCAGAAGCGCAGGCGTTCAGCGAGTTGCGTCGTTGTGCGGCGCTCGCTGCGCTCGTCGAGCACGACGCGGCGTGCCCCTTTGGGAACAGCAGCTTCGATGCGCTCGGCCTCGGCAGCCATCATCGCCGCCACGGTCTTGCCACTCGTGCGCGGCTCGGCCTTCACCGCCTTGAGTTCGAGCCGGCACTCGGCGGGAAAACGTTTGGCGAAATCGTCGAAAGCCGCGTCGGCCCAGTC
Organism: Burkholderiales bacterium; assembly: GCA_031413095.1. GTDB lineage: Bacteria > Pseudomonadota > Gammaproteobacteria > Burkholderiales > Burkholderiaceae_C > CADEEN01. The sequence continues at coordinate 5,271 of JANOEG010000119.1, forward strand.
GGGTTGGCGCTGGCCGACGGCGACCAGCACGAGCCTCATGCCTTGCGGCGGGGGGCCGACTTCTTTGCCGGCGCCTTCTTTGCCGGCGCCTTCTTCGCCGGCGCTTTCTTTGCCGGGAGCTTGTGCGCAAAGGGCCTCTTCGCCGCCGCCTTCTTCGCCGGCGTCTTCTTGGCCGCCCCCTTCTTGGCAGGCTTGTGCTCGGACGAGGCCTTCGGCAGCAGCTTGACCTCGGCGCCCAGCTTGACCTTCACCGACTTGTCGCCCCACAACTCTTCCAGGTTGTAGTACTGGCGGATCGCGGGCTGCATCACATGCACCACCGCCGCGCCACAGTCGACGATGATCCATTCGCCGTTGTCTTCGCCTTCGGTGCGCAAGACCTGCATGTCGCGTGACTTGACGCTGTCGCGCACGCTTGCCGCCAGGGCCTTGGTCTGCCGGTTGCTGTTGCCCGAAGCCACGATCACGCGCTCGAACAGCGGCGACAGGTGTTCGGTGTTGAAGACGCGGATGTCGTGCGCCTTCACGTCTTCGAGGCCATCGACGATGGCACGTTGCAGTTTGCGGATGTCCATTTAGCTCCTACGGTACAGACCGTGTTGGGCAATATAGCTGGCCACTGCGGGTGGCACCAGCGAGTCGATCGATTGGCTGCGCGCGACTCGCGCGCGGATGTCGGTGGCGGAGATGTCCAGCATCGGCAATGGAACGACCCGGTGCGGTGTGCGCAGCACCTCGGCGTTCACCGCTGGCATGAGACCGGGCCGGTTGGCCACGGCGAGCGTGACCAGGCCGAGCAGCTCCTGCCAGTCGCGCCAGGTGTGCAGGCCGGCGTACTGGTCGGCGCCGATGACGAGGAACAGCGCGGCGTCGGCATGCTGCGAGCGCAGCGTCCGCACCGTGTCGAGCGTGTAGCTCGGACCCTGTCGTTCGAGCTCGATGCGGTCGAGCACGAAGCGCGGCTGGCCGTCGATCGCCGCTCGCACCATGGCTTCACGATGCACGGCGTCGGTGATCGTGCGCGCCTTCTGCCAGGGTTGACCGGCGGGGATCCAGTGCAACGCATCGAGCTGAAATTCTTCCAGCGCCGCGCGCGCCAGCGCCACATGCGCATTGTGCGGCGGGTCGAAGGTGCCGCCGAAGAGGCCGAGGCGCTTCAGATCCACTCGCGCGGCCGCAGGAAATCGCTGTACAGCCTGGCCTCGGGCGTGCCCGCCGCGGGCTGCCAGTCGTAGCGCCACTTGACGATCGGCGGCAGGCTCATCAGGATGCTTTCGGTGCGCCCGCCCGACTGCAGGCCAAACAGCGTGCCACGGTCCCAGACCAGATTGAACTCGACATAGCGCCCACGCCGGTAGGCCTGGAAATCACGCTCGCGCTCGCCATACGGCATGTTGCGGCGGCGCTGCACGATCGGCAGGTAGGCGTTGAGGAACGCGTCGCCGACGGCGCGCTGCATCGCAAAGCTCTGCTCGAAGCCAGGCTCGGAAAAATCGTCGAAGAACACGCCGCCGATGCCGCGCGGCTCGTTGCGGTGCTTCAGAAAGAAGTACTCATCGCACCACTGCTTGAAGCGCGGGTACTTGTCGGCGCCGAACGGCGCGAGCGCATCGCGGTTGGTGCGATGAAAGTGCGCCGCGTCCTCTTCGAAGCCGTAGTACGGCGTCAGGTCCATGCCGCCGCCAAACCAAGTCACCGGCTCTTGCCCGGCATGCGCGGCGGCGAGCATTCGCACATTCATGTGGACCGTCGGCACATACGGGTTGCGCGGGTGAAAGACGAGTGACACGCCCATCGCCTCGAACGGCGCGCCCGCGAGCTCGGGCCGATGCTGCGTGGCCGACGGCGGCAGCGCGGGGCCGCGCACATGCGAGAAGCCGACACCACCGCGTTCGAGCAGCATGCCCTCTTCCATCAGGCGCGTCACACCTTCGCCTTGCAGCTTCTCGCCAGGCGGCTTCTTCCAGTCGTCGCGGATGAATTGGCCTTGTCCATCTTCGGCTTCGAGCGCGCTGACGATGCGCTGCTGCAGACCCAGCAGGTACTCCCGAACGCGACTCACGGCATCGCTCATGGTTTGACTTCCTTTGCGGGCGGCAAGCGCACCGGGCCGGCCAGCTCAGGCCGTTTGCCTCGCCTGCTCGACAGGTACTCGGCAATCACCGCCATGTCGTTGTCGGTGTCGCCGCTCAATCGAATGAACCGCTCGAAGCCGATGACTTTTTCTTCATAGTCGAAGTACACCATGGCCAGAGGCACATCGGCTTGATGCGCAAGGCGATAGAAACCGCTGCGCCAATGCTCTCGGTAACCGCGCGTGCCTTCCGGAGCGATCACCAGCCACAAGAACTGGTCACGCTCCTTGGCCAGCGTCAACCGTTCGACCATCTGCTCGACCAGCCCACGCGGGCTCTTCCGATCGACCGATATGCCGCCCACCCAGCGCATCCAGGCGCCGAACAGCGGCACCTTGAACAACGAGTCCTTGCTCCAGAAAGAGGCCGGGAAACCCAGCGCCCACTTGGCCAGCAACCCGACCGGGAAATCCCAGTTCGACGTGTGCGGGTAGACGATGGCAACGCCTTGTCTCGACGGCAGGCCGGTGAACTTGATCTGCCAGCCAGTGGCATTGAAGAGGCGGCGGGCCAGCGCGTTGCCGTGCAATTGCACGGAACGGTCTTTGATCTCAGTGGGGACGACTGCCACCGGCGCCTTATCGTTTGGCATGAGCGGCGCCCAAAAGGCAAAACCTTGTGGACGTCCGCTCAATGGAGGGGTCAGGCCGCACTCGTAGCGTCATTGACTCTGGCAGCGAAGGGCCTCAAGGGCACGAGCGGAAGCTGCTGACATTTGAGTTGCCACTGTGACGTTGCCCGGGTTCTCGCTGCCCAACTCGCTGCGCGTCTTGGTTTCGAGCCGGACGATCCTGACGCGATACTCCGCTGGCCTTGTGCTGTGCTTTGCCGCAACACCGACCGTTCGCACCGAACCAGGCGACAAGTACAGCGTGCCTTCGCACGGCAACTCCGTTTGAAAGTTTGACCCAGACAGACGCAGCGTGACAAAGACATGGAGCTTCGACGTGTTAGCGCCCGTGTAGCCCGAGTTACTCGATGACAAGGCGATAGGAACGGCTTCCGACAAAGCCGTAGCCGACCCCATGCCAGGGAGCGCGCCAAGACACAAGGCTGCGATAGCAACCTGCAAACGCGCGATATGTCGTGAAGACTTCGACTGCATAGTGCGAATGTGCGGCCTAGCGCGCCTTTAAAGCCCGGTGCCCGATGTCGCGCCGGAACTGCATGCCGTCGAATCGGATCGGCTCCAGCGCCGCATAGGCCCGCTGCTGCGCCGCGCGCAGCGGGTCGCCGAGCGCGGTGACGGTCAGGACACGGCCACCACTGGCGAGCACTGCGCCATCGGCGCGGCGTGTGGTGGCGGCGTGGAATACCTGCATGTCTTCAGTCGCGGCAGGAATGCCAGCGATAGTGTCGCCGTGACGCGGACTCGCCGGGTAGCCGGCTGAGGCCATGACGACGCCGAGTGCGCTGCGGCGGTCCCAGTGCAGTTCGATGTCGCGCACGCCGAGGCCGTGCACGTCGGTGGCGGCCATCAGCAGATCGCACAGATCGCTCTTCAGGCGCATCAGCAGCACCTGCGCTTCGGGGTCGCCCAAACGGGCGTTGAACTCGACCACGCGCGCCTTGCCTGCGCTGTCGATCATCAAACCCGCATACAAAAAGCCGCTGAAAGGTTGGCCGTCGGCCGCCATGCCCTTGATCGTCGGCTGGATGACCTCGCGCATCACACGCGCATGGACCGATGGCGTGACCACTGGCGCGGGCGAGTACGCGCCCATGCCGCCGGTATTGGGGCCAGTGTCGCCGTCACCGATGCGTTTGTGGTCCTGGCTGGTCGCCAGGGCGAGCGCATGTTTGCCATCGGCAACGACAATGAAGCTCGCTTCTTCGCCGGCCATGAACTCTTCGATCACGACCCGCGACTGGCCGCTGTGGTCGGCCAGCATGAAGTCGATCGCCGCATGCGCTTCTTTGGCGGTCATCGCGACGACGACGCCCTTGCCCGCCGCCAGGCCATCGGCCTTGATCACGATCGGTGCGCCGTGCTTGTCGACATGCGCATGCGCGGCCGGTGCGTCGGTGAAGACCGCATAGTGCGCGGTCGGGATGCCATGGCGCTGCATGAAGTCCTTGGCGAACGCCTTCGAACTTTCGAGCTGCGCCGCAGCGCGCGTCGGACCGAAGATGCGCAGGCCGCGGCTGCGAAACAGGTCGACCACGCCGGCGGCCAACGGCGCCTCCGGACCAACGACGGTCAATCCGATCTTTTCCTGCGCCGCAAAGTCGGCCAGCGCGGCCAGATCGGTGATCGGCACATTGATCAGCGTGGAGTCACCCACCGTTCCGCCATTGCCGGGTGCCACGTACACGCGCTGCACCTTGGGCGACTGCGCAAGCTTCCAGGCCAGCGCGTGTTCGCGTGCGCCGTTGCCAACAACCAGCAACTTCATGTGTCGAGCTCGGCGTTGTGGAATACGTCTTGCACGTCGTCCAGATCTTCGATCACGTCGAGCAGTTTCTGCATGCGCGCCGCGTCGTCGCCCGTCAGCTGGATCGGCGTCTCGGCGCGCATCGTCACCTCGGCGATTTCAGCCTTGAAGCCGGCTTTCTCGAGCGCGTTCTTCAACGCCTCGAAATCGGCCTGTGGCGTCAACACCTCGATCGACCCGTCTTCGCCCGTGACCACATCTTCGGCACCAGCATCGAGCGCGGCTTCCATCAGCTTGTCTTCGTTCGTGCCCGGCGCGTAGATCAGCTGCCCGCAATGCTTGAACTGAAAGGCCACCGAGCCTTCGGTGCCGAGGTTGCCGCCGTACTTCGAGAACGCATGCCGCACTTCGGCAACGGTGCGCACACGGTTGTCGGTCATCGTGTCGACGATGATGGCCGCGCCGCCGATGCCGTAGCCCTCGTAGCGGATCTCTTCGTAGGACACGCCTTCCAGGTTGCCGGTGGCCTTGTCGATGTTGCGCTTGATCGTGTCGGCCGGCATGTTGGCGGCCTTGCATTTCTCGATCGCCAGCCGCAGGCGCGGGTTCATGGTGGCGTCACCGCCGCCCTGGCGCGCCGCGACCATGATTTCGCGGATGACGCGCGTCCAGACCTTGCCGCGCTTTTCGTCCTGGCGGCCTTTGCGGTGCTGGATGTTGGCCCATTTGGAGTGACCGGCCATAGACGGCAACGCTTTCGCAACAACAATTAAGATGGTGCGAGTTTATTCGAGGGGTCCCCCGCGCCATGTCCGAACCCATCCTGATTGCAAAGCACGGCGCCATTGAGTGCCACCTGCTGCCCGCGCTGGCCAACCGCCACGGCCTGATCACCGGTGCTACCGGCACCGGAAAAACGATCACGCTGCAGAAGATCGCCGAGAGCTTTTCGTCGATCGGCATTCCGGTCTTCATGGCCGACGTCAAGGGCGACCTGACTGGCGTCAGCCAGACCGGCAAGCTGCCCGACAAGGTCGCCAAGATCTTGAAAGACCGCGGCCTCGACGCGCCAACGCCGATGCAGTGCCCGACGACGCTGTGGGACGTCTTCGGCGAGCAGGGCCACCCGATCCGCGCCACGGTGTCCGACATGGGCCCGCTGCTGCTGGCGCGCATGCTCGACCTGAACGAAACCCAGGCCGGCGTGCTGAACATGGTGTTCAAGGTCGCCGACGACAACGGCCTGCTGCTGCTCGACCTGAAAGACCTGCGCGCGATGCTGCAGCACGTGGGCGAAAACGCCAGGGAGTTCACCACCGAATATGGCAACGTCAGTGCCGCCAGCGTGGGCGCCATCCAGCGTGGGCTGTTGCAGATCGAGGAACAGGGCGGCGACAAGTTCTTCGGCGAGCCCATGCTCGATATCAGCGACTTCATGCAGACCATCGATATGCCGTTGGCC
>JANOEG010000120.1:0-5115 GCA_031413095.1 Burkholderiales bacterium
CGTGTGTCGCGGGTGATCGACGCGATGCGCCCCATGTCGCCGGAGCGCCGCGACAAGGCCCAGGTGGCGCTGTTGTTCTGGAACCCGCCCGCGCTGACACGCCTGCGCGAAGCAGCACCGCCGCCAGCCCCTGCGACGCCGACCGAAGCGCTGCAGGATGTTTCGACTGCCCCGGCAACAGCCACGGCAGAGACACCGCCGGTTGCACCTTCTCCCTAGTTCATTCAATGGCTGATGCCTGAGGGTCGCCGCAGCCTTCACCGACAATCCCAAGTCCTTTGCCACCCTTCGCGCAGCGAGGGTTTGCAGTGGTGCCAATGCGGCCTACAGTCGCCTCTCGCTGTTCCCGACCCCACAACCAAAAGCTCGTGCCATGTCGAAGTTGTCTGCAGCGTCTGTCTGGCGCACCACCCTGAGCCTCGTGGCTGTTTTGATGGTGAGCGCTTGCGCGAGCACCGGGTCGTCAACCTCACAGAGTTCGGGCATCTTCAGCGCACCGGGATCCAGTTCGGCGCCAGGCAACCCCAACGCCGCGCCCGGTTCGCCCGCACCGGCCACGCCGACGGCGACACCGCTGGTCACCGAACAGCGCTTCCTCGAAGACTGGTTCCGTGGCACGCCCGTGGTCATCGCTGCACAGCCGCCGATCACGCTGCAACTCGATGTGCCGCTGGCCAACTCGTTCGATGCCGGCAAGGCCGACATCAAGCCGGCGTTGAACGCCGTGCTCGACCGCGTCGCGCAGAGCCTGCTGCGCCAGAACGCGGCGCGCGTCAACGTTAATGCTCCGGGTGACGCCAGCGGCAACGCCGCCCTGGCGCAATCGCGGGCGCAGCGCGTGCGTGAAGCGCTCGGCAGCAAAGGCATTGCCGCAACGCGCGTGGCCCTCACCGAGTCGGCGCCGCGCGCCGGCGGGCCGGTGCAGCTGCGGCTGACGATTCCGGGCGCTGGCAACCAACCGATCGCGCGCAGCAAGGGCGACAGAGACATCTCGGTGAAGGGCAGCCCCGTCAAGCCGGCAGGTTGGACCGAGAAGAAGCCTTAAGGCTTCGCTCTGTTCAGGCCGCTTCGAGCGCGCTGAACAGTGGGTCACGCAGCCCGCGCGGCCGGTACGCCGACACCTTGCGCGCAATCGCCGCGATGTGATCGGGCGTGGTGCCGCAGCAGCCACCAGCGATGTTCAGGAACCCGCTCCTGGCAAATTCTTCAAGCAGGTTGCCTGTCATCTCCGGCGTTTCGTCAAAGCCGGTTTCGCTCATCGGATTCGGCAGCCCGGCGTTTGGATAGCAGGAGACAAAGGTGTCGCCCGCCACCTTGGCCAGCTCCTCGATGTAGGGCCGCATCAGCGCCGCGCCGAGCGCGCAGTTCAGGCCGATGGCGAGCGGGCGCGCGTGGCGCACGGAGTGCCAGAAAGCGGGCACCGTCTGACCGGAGAGGATGCGCCCCGAAGCGTCGGTGACGGTGCCGGAGATGATCACCGGCAGGCGCTCACCCGCCTCTGCCATGAGCTCGTCGAGGGCGAAGATCGCCGCCTTGGCGTTGAGCGTGTCGAAGATCGTCTCGACCAGGAACAGATCGCAGCCGCCTTCGAGCAAGCCCTCGGCCTTCTCGCGATAAGAGGCGCGCAACTGCTCGAAGCTGACGTTGCGCGCGCCCGGGTCGTTGACGTCGGGGCTGATGCTGGCGGTGCGCGGCGTGGGGCCGAGCGCGCCGGCGACGAAGCGCGGCTTGTCCGGCGTGCTCGCGGCCTGCGCCGCTTCCTTGGCAATGCGCGCCGCGGCCACGTTCATCTCGCGCGCCACATGCGCCAGACCGTAGTCTTCCTGCGCGATCGAGGTCGCGCCGAAGGTGTTGGTCTCGATCAGGTCGGCGCCCGCGACGAGGTAGGCGTCATGGATCTCGCGCAGCAGGTCGGGCCGCACCAGTTGCAGCAGCTCGTTGTTGCCCTTCAGATCTTTCCGGTGATCCTTGAAACGCTGGCCGCGAAAGTCGGCCTCGCCCAGCTTGTGGCGCTGAATCATCGTGCCCATCGCGCCGTCGATGATGACGATGCGTTGCGCGAGCAGCGCCGGCAGCGCGGCACCGCGGGTGAAGGGGGCTGCAGACTTCATGCCAAGATTGTAGGCAGATGAAGCACCTGACCCCACTCGAGACCTGGGACTACCTGCAGACCCGCCCCGACGCGCTTTTCGTCGATGTGCGCATGGAAATCGAGTACCTCTACGTCGGCCACCCGCCTGGCGTGGTCCATGTGCCGTGGTACGAATACCCGGAGATGCAGGCCCATCCGCAGGCCTTCGTCGAACAGGTGCGGCGCGAAGCCGGCGGCGATGCGTCGCGGCCGGTGGTGCTGCTCTGCCGCTCGGGCAAGCGCACCGTCGACGCGGGGCACGCGCTCGAAGCCGCGGGCTTCAGCGAAGTGGTCAATGTGCTGCACGGCTTCGAGGGCGAGCTCGACGAACATTTCCAGCGCGGCCGGCTGACCGGCTGGCGGTTCGACGGGCTGCCGTGGGAGCAGCTCTGACTCTGACTCAGAAGTCTTCGAGTCGTTTGCCCGCAGCGTCGACAACGGTCGAGAACTTCTCGCGGAAGACCACGTCCTGCGGCTCCTTCATGAAGCGCTTGCCCTTCATGAAGTCGGCCAAGCGGTGGGTGGGTGCGGTGTGCGCGCCCATGTCCAGGAATTCGCGGGTGAGGTAGCACTCGTCGGGCCGCGCCGTGAGGAACTCGGCATAGCTGCCGCTGAACACCTTGGCGTGAACCTCCATCTTGTGGGCGACCTGGCGGCGGAAGAGCTTGGGCATGAGCAGGGCACCCTGGTCGTTCACGGCGTCGATCGGCCCGCCCTTGCGGTAAACCAGCTTGGGCTTCCACTTCGAGGTGTCGTTGGTGAGCGCGGACCAGACACGGCCTTGCTTGCGGCCCTTCACGGCCGCGTCCAACAGCGTCTGGATTTCTTCTTCGGACATCGACGAGTAGAAGGTTGGAAAGACCCAGCCCTTCTCGGTGAGCCAGGTGTTGATGTCGAGCCCGAACTTCTTGCCGACGCGGATGTTGCCGACGGCCCGGCCGTAGGTGTCCATCAGCTCGAACGGGTGGTCAACAAACGAATAGACCTCGCAACGGATCTCGCCGGCGCCGAACGTGGAGAGCTTTTGCGCCATCGCCACCGTGGCCGTCTCGCCCCAGTGCTGGCGGCGCTCGGTCTTGTTTTCGGCGTTGTAGGCCTCGCGTTTCGCTGGCGTGACCTCGGGCCGCGTCTTTCGCAGCGGCGCCGCCTTGTAGTGCAGCTCGGGCGCGTCAATGCCTTGCAGCCGCACGGTGACACGCGACTGCGTATCGATCACTGGCTTCTTCGACGCGCCGATGACGATGGCATTGTCGAGCACGCGCGTGGCTTTGAACTTCTTGCCGTCGGCGGCGAAGGCAAACGACTCCTTGCCGACCGTGACCTTGACCTTGGAGGTGTCGGCGTCGGCCGAGCCACCGGGCCAGAACTGGGTCAGGTCGATGAGGCCTCGGATGCGCAACAGACCGCTCATGGCGTTTCCTTCGAACAGGTGGCCGCTACTGCAGCATGCGCGTCGGCGGCGGCAGCGGCGGCTCGCGGCTGACGACGACCTCTGGCGACGGCCCGGTGCGGCGGTAGTCGCCCGCCACCCAGACGACCAGACGCTCGGCGTCCATCGGCCGCGCGAACAGGTAGCCCTGGAACTCATCGCAGCCGAGCGTGGCCAGGATCTCGCACTGGCGTTCGGTTTCGACACCCTCAGCAACGACGCGCAGGCCCAGTGCGTGGGCCAAGCGGATCACCGCATCGACCACGGCCATCGCGTCACCGGAGACGCCGAGGTCGGAGATGAAGCTGCGATCGATCTTCAACTGCCGCGCCGGCAGCGTGCGCAGGTAGGACAGGCTCGAGTGGCCGGTGCCGAAGTCGTCGATCGCCAGCGACACGCCGGCCCGCGCGAGCTGCGCAAAGGCGCGCATCGTCGCCTGCGTGTCTTCCATCGCCACGCTCTCGGTGATCTCGAAGGTGAACAGCGAAGCATCGACGCGGTGCAGCTCGAACGACTGGCGCACGCGTTGCACCAGGTCGTCCTGGCGCAACTGCTGCGCCGAGAGGTTGACGGCAACACGCAGGCGCAGGCCCTGCTCGTCCCACTCCCGCACCTGTCGGCAAGCCTCGTCGATGACCCACTGGCCGATGGCGCCGATGAGGCCGAAGCGCTCGGCCACGGCGATCAGCTCGGTGGGGCCGACGGCGCCGCGCGTCGGGTGCTGCCAGCGCACCAGTGCTTCGACGCCGGTGCACTCGCGGCTGCGCGCATCGACCTTGGGCTGGTAGTACAGCGCCAGCTCGCGGCGCTCGATGGCCATGCGCAAATCGGTCTGCAGCTCGAGCTGATCGCTGCCGTCGAGCCCCATGCGCGGGTCGAAGAAGGCGTAGGTCGAGCCGCCGGTGCGCTTGACAGCGAACATCGCCGCGTCGGCATTGGTGATCAACCGGCTGATCGGGCCATGCTCGGGGAAGATGGCAATGCCGATCGAGCACGACAGGCGCACTTCGCTGCCGCCACCGGCCGAACTCGGCAACGGGTACGGCGCCGTCAGCGCATGCAGCGTCTGCTGCGCCAGCGCGGCGGTGTTTTCCTGCGAGCCCGGTTCGGCATAGAGCAGCAGGAACTCGTCGCCGCCGATGCGGGCCACGCTGTCCTGCTCGCGCGTCTGCCCGGCCAGCCGCCGGCCGACCTCGCGCAGCACCTCGTCGCCAGCCGCGTGACCGAACGATTCGTTGACGGCCTTGAAGCCGTCGAGGTCAATGAACAAGACCGCCATCGCCGCGCTCTGATGGCCGACGCGGGCCAGCGTGGCATCGAGCTGCTCCTCGAAATGCAGACGGTTCGGCAGGCCCGACAAGCCATCACGAAACGCCAGCTCGCGCAGCCGCTGATTGGCCGACTGCAACGAACCAGCCAGCGCCTGCGCGCGACGGCCGGTGCGCGAATCGACCAGCGCGCAGACCAGTCCCATGCCGACAATGAAAACCGCAAACCCGATCAGCACCCCGGCGAGGCGCGAGTCAACCGCGTCGGGCGACAGGGCGCCAACGCC
>JANOEG010000121.1:0-11168 GCA_031413095.1 Burkholderiales bacterium
CACCTGCAGCAGGAGTACGGCCAGGAGCCGCAGTGCATCCTGACGATGCCGCTGTTGGAAGGCACCGACGGCGTCGACAAGATGTCGAAGTCGAAGAACAACTACATCGGCATCACCGAGCCCGCGAACACGATGTTTGCCAAGCTGCTGTCGATTTCCGACGAACTGATGTGGCGCTGGTACCTGCTGCTGTCGTGGCGGCCAGAAGCCGAGATCGCGGCATTGAAGTGCGATGTCGAGCAGGGGCGCAACCCGAAAGACGTCAAAGTGATGCTGGCCAAGGAGATCACCGCGCGCTTTCACAGCGCTGCGGCGGCCGATGCGGCGGAGCAGGACTTCATCAACCGCTCGAAGGGAGGCGTGCCCGATGACATTGCCGAAGTCACGCTGTCTGGCGCGCCGCTGGCCATCGGCACGCTGCTCAAGCAGGCCGGTCTGGTGCCTTCGACGAGCGAAGCGATGCGCATGATCGAGCAGGGCGGCGTGCGCATTGATGGCGCCGTGATCAGCGACAAGTCGCTGAAGGTCGAGCGCGGCACGCTCGTTCTTCAGGTGGGCAAGCGCAAGTTCGCAAGGGTGCGGCTGAGCTGACGATGGCTTCCGGCTGGCTTTCCCGTAACGCCGCGCTTGCCGTCGTCGCCGCCTGTCTGGTGGCGGCGCTGCTGACCTGGCTGGCGCTGCCGCCGGCCGAGGTCGAGGCGTGGATGGGCGAGACCGGACCGGTCGAGCGCGTCACCGCGGCCAGCTACGCGCTGTGCGCCGTTGCTGCCTGGCTCCTGCGCGGCCGCGGCGACGACTGGCGCAGCACGCTCGCGATCTCCGCCGTGATGGTCGCGTTCTGCATGCGCGAACTCGACTGGCACAAGGCCTTCACCGGCACCAGCGTGCTGCGAGTGAGCTGGTATGCCGGCCCGGCGTCGCCGCAGGCCAAGCTCATCGCAGCGCTGGTCCTGGCGGCAGTGCTCGCCGCGCTGGCGTGGCTGGTGCTGCGCCACGCCCGCGGGCTGCGGCAGGGATGGCAGCGGCGCGAACCCGTCGCGGTGACGGTGGTGACGTTCATCGTGGTGCTGGTGCTGGCCAAGACACTCGACCGGTCGGTCGGCATCCTGGTCGATGACCTGCACGTTGGCGTGCCGCTGCACTGGAAGGCGCTGCGCACGGCGTTCGAGGAGTGGCTCGAACTGGCGCTGTCGCTGCTGCTGCTGCTCGGGCTGCTGCAGCACCGCGCAGCGACAATCGATGCATGCGCGTCGCCGCCTACCTCCAGCTCTCGGTCGCCGTCGCGCTCGCCACCATCGCGCTGAAGACCGGCGCCTGGTGGCTGACCGGCTCGGTCGGCCTGCTGTCGGATGCGATGGAGTCGGTGGTCAATCTGGCCGGCGCGATCTTCGCGCTGGCGATGGTCACGGTGGCGGCGCGCCCGCCCGACGAAGACCACCCGTTCGGCCACCACAAGGCCGAGTACTTCTCCAGCGGCTTCGAAGGCGTGCTGATCTTCGTCGCCGCGCTGGCGATCATCTGGGCCGCGGTCGATCGCCTGCTCGCACCGCAGCCGATCGAGCGCTTGTCGCTCGGCCTGCTGCTGTCGGTGCTCGCCTCGGTGCTGAACGGCGCGCTGGCCTGGGCCATGCTGAAGAAGGCGCGCCAAGCGCGTTCGGCCGCGCTCGAAGGCGACGCGCGCCACCTGTTCACCGACGTGTGGACGTCGGTCGGCGTCGTTGCCGGTCTGGGCACGGTGGCCTTCACCGGCTGGCTGTGGCTCGATCCGGTGATCGCCATCGCCGTGGCCGCGAACGTCGCGCGCGAGGGCTACGGCCTGGTGCGGCGCTCTGCCGACGGCCTGATGGACCACGCCGTCGAGCCACGCGTGCAGCAGCAGATCGACGAAGTACTGGCCGGCTTCGCGCACCCGACCACGCTGCGCTTCGACCATGTCTCGACGCGCCGGGCCGGCGCCCGCCTGTTCGTCGATCTGCACATGCACATGCCGCCGAGCTGGTCACTGCAACGCGCCGCGGCGCTGCGCAGTTCGGTCGAACAGGCGCTGATGGCGGCGGTGCCGGGGCTGCGCGCGACGATCCAGTTGTTGCCGATGGATGTCGAAGCGCACTTCGACGAAACGGCCGAGGTGGTTTTGTGAGCCCCCAAGGCGCTACGCGCCGGCCCCCCGAGGGGGCGGTGAGCCTGCTTGGGGCGGCCCGGCGCTGGCTCACGTGATCGCGCTGGCGCAACGCGTGCGTGGCGCTCATGTCGATGTGGCCAACGTGCGCGTCGGCGAGATCGGCCACGGCCTGCTGGTGTTTGTTTGCGCCGAGCCTCAGGACGACGAAGCGGTGGCCGACAAGCTCGTCGCCAAACTGCTCAAGCTGCGCGTCTTTGCCGACGATGCTGGCAAGATGAACCGCAGCGTGCAGGATGTGCAAGGCGGCTTGCTGATCGTCTCGCAGTTCACGCTGGCCGCCGACACCTCGGGCGGCAACCGGCCGAGCTTCATTGGCGCGGCACCGGCTGTGCTCGGCCAAGCGCTCTACGAGCGTGTGATCGACACCGCGCGCTCCATGCACCCGCAAGTCGCCTGCGGCGAGTTCGGCGCCGACATGCAGGTGCACCTTGTCAACGACGGGCCAGTGACTATTCCGCTGCGCGTTTCCTGACCACAAAGGACAAGGCCGCCAACGGCGGCCTTGTTGAAATCAGCGAAGCGTCCAGTTCTCGAAGCGCCTAGTCCGCGTACTGCCCAGCGGCCTTGATCGCCGGACCCCACTTGCTGATCTCGGCCTCGACGAACTTCTTGTGCTCGGCGGGCTGCAGGCGGTTGTCGGTGACGACCACGGCGCCCAGCGCTTCCTGGCGCTTGATGAACTCCGGGTCTTTCAGTGCTGCGACCAGCGCCGCATTGATCTTGTCCTGCGTCGCCTTCGGCGTGCCCTTGGGTGCGTACAGCGCGTGCCAGATGCTGACGTTGAAGCCCTTCAGGCCCGAAGCGTCGAGCGTCGGCAACTTGGCCAGTGCTGGTGTTGTCAGCGGCTTCAGCGTCGTCACGGCAAAGGCCTTGACCTTGCCACCCTCGATCTGCTGCGTGGTGTTGGTGGTCTGGTCGCACATGATGTCGACCTGACCGCCGAGCAGGTCGGTCATCGCCGGCGCGGTGCCCTTGTACGGCACGGTCGTCATGTCGATCTTCAGGCTCTGCTGGAAGAGCAGGCCGCACAGGTGCGACGCGGCGCCGAGGCCGGCGTTGGCGAGGTTGATCTTGCCCTTGTTGGCTTCGAGCCACTTCACCAGCTCGGCGTAGTTGTTGGCCGGCAGCGTCGAGCGGCCGATCAGCGTCATCGGCACCTCGTTGATCATGCCCAGGTACTCGAAGTCTTCCAGCGTCTTGTAGGGCAGGCTGCGGTACAGGCCGGGCGACGTCGCCATGCCGATGTGGTGCAGCAGCAGCGTGTGGCCATCGGGTGCGGCCTTGGCCACCTTGCCGGCGCCGAGCGTGCCGCCAGCGCCGCCGACGTTTTCAATGATCACGGTCTGGTTGTTCAAGCCTTTGCGCAGCACCTCGGCGAAGTCGCGGGCCACCTTGTCGGTGGGGCCGCCGGCCGCGAACGGCACGACGATGGTGACCGGCTTCTCCGGGTACTGGGCCAGGGCGGCCGAGGCGGCCAGCGTGGCGGCCAGGGCGATGAGGGTGCGTTTCAACATGAGGTGTCTCCTGACAGCGAAAAATTGTGAAGCGGATCGTAGGCCAGCGCCCCCGGCGGTGGTCATCGGGAACTACCTAGACCCGCAGGGTGAGGGGTTCATTTCATGAAGCCCGGCAACCACAACGCCAGCGGCTGGAATTCGAGGACAAACACCAGCGCCACGATCAGCGCAGCGACGAACATCCAGACGCCGCGGAAGATTTGCGCCAGCGGCACGGTCTTGAGCAAGGCGTTGAGCACGAACAGGTTCATGCCCACCGGCGGCGAAATCAGGCCGATCTGCACAACGAGCACGATCAGCACGCCGAACCAGACCGGGTCGAAGCCGAGCTGGGTGACGATCGGGAAGAACACGGGGATGGTGAGCAGCACCATCGACAGCTCTTCCATGATCGTGCCGAGGACGATGTAGATCAGCATCATCGCGCCGATGATGGCCAGCGGCGGAAGGCCGAGTTGCAGCAGCCAGTCCTTCAGGTCGCTGGGCATGGTCGTGAAGTTGACGAAGCTGGAGAAGATCATCGCGGCGATGAGGATCGCGAACAGCATCGCCGTGGTGCGCGCGCTCTCCACCAACACCTCGAACAGCACGCGCCACGTCAACGCGCGGCGCGCCAGTGCAAAGAAGAACGCGCCGGAGGCGCCGATGCCCGCGCCCTCGGTGGCCGTGAACACGCCGCCGTAGATGCCGCCCAGCACGACGACGACGAGCAGCGCGACACCCCAGATGTCACGCACCGCACGCAGGCGGTCCGCCCATGACGTGCGCTCGCCGGCAGGGCCAGCCAAAGGATCGCGCCAGGTGATCCAGGCCACTGCGCCCATCATCATCAGCGCGCACAGCAAACCGGGGATCACGCCGGCAGCGAAGAGCTTGCCGATGTGCGTCTCAGTGACGATGCCGTAAATGACGAGGATGGTTGACGGCGGGATCATGATGCCGAGCGTGCCGCCGGCAGCGATGACGCCGGTGCTCAAGTAGTCGGCGTAGCCGAGCTTTTTCATCGCCGGATACGCCACCTTGCTCATCGTCGCCGCGGTCGCGATCGAGCTGCCGCAGATGGCACCGAACCCCGCGCAGGCCAGCACCGTGGCATGCGCCAGGCCGCCGCGCACATGGCCGATGAAGGCATAGGCGGCGCGGAACAGTTCCTGCGCAAGCCCTGCGCGGGCGACGAAGTTGCCCATCAGGATGAACAACGGCACCACCGACAGCGTGTAGGCGAAGCCGGTTTCATAGATGACCTGCGACGCGCTGGCCGCGGTGGCCGGCCAGCCGCGCATCACGCCAAGGCCGACAAAGCCCACTGCGCCCATTGCAAAGGCCAACGGAATACGCAGCAGCGCGAGCGCGAAAATGGCGCCGAAGCCGATAAGCGATTCCGTCACAACGCGTTCTCGCCATCAACGCCGATGTGGTGGTGCACGGTTGGCGCCATCAGCAGCAGCAGGTGCACCAGCCCCGTCAGAGCGCACAGCAGACTCATCAGATAGACAAACGGCCCCTGCGCGATCTTGAGTTGCGACGTGGTGTCGCCGTACTCGCTCATCTGGCCGGCCTTGACCCACATCAGCCAGGCCACGCCGCCCAGCGCCAGCGCGCACATCAGATCGACCACCGCGTCCTGGAAGCGGCGCAGGCCGGCCGGCAGGTGCGCATCGAGCGAATCGAAGACCACATGCTCGCCGCGCAGCGACACCAGCGGCAGCGCGGCGAAGATCACGACCACCATTAGCAGTTCGGTCAGTTCGAGCGAGCCGGGCACCGACGTGCTGATGAGTTTTCGGCCGCTGACGTCGACCAGCGTCAGCCACATGATCGCGAACAGCGCGCTCGCTGCGAGCGCGCTGCACATGGCGTCGAGAAGTTTTTTCAGCCGGTGAGTCACCCGGTGAGCTTACTTCTCGAGCTTCTTGATCTCGGCGCGGTACTCGGCGAGCACTTTTTTCGCGTCCTTCAAGCCCTTCGCTTCAGCCGCCGCAGCCCACTTGTCTTCGACAGCACCGGTCTTGTCCTGCACCGTCTTGACGAATGCCGGATCGGCCTTCGTGAATTGCACGCCCGCCGCCTGCATGAAGGCCATGCCGCGGCGATCGACCTTGTCCCAGCCGCGGCCGAACATGCGCGCCGCGTACTCGCCGGAGAGCTCGTCGATGGCTTTCTTCACGTCGGCTGGCTGCTTGTCGTACGTGGCCTGGTTCATCATGAAGACGAATGCGGTGTTGTAGAGGCCACCGGGGATGGAGGTGGCGTGCTTGACTGTCTTGTCGAGCTTGAACGACTCCACCGATTCGGCCGGGAACAAGGTGCCATCCATGACGCCGCTGGACAGCAGCTCGTAGCTCTCGGGCGCCGGTTTCAAGGTGACGTTCATGCCGAGCGACTTCGAGATCTCGTTGACCATGCCGCCGCCGACGCGGAACTTCAGGCCGGCCAGGTCATCGGCCTTGGCGATCGGACGCTTGGTGTTGAAGACGATGCCAGGGCCGTGCGTGAACACGGCCAGCACTTTGACGCCCTGGTGCTCGGCAGCGATGGCGGGGTACTTGGCGTACATGCGCTGGAAGGCCACCGAGGTCGGTTCCGACGAATTGCCGAGGAAGGACACCTCGGCCATCTGCGTGGTGACGAAGCGGCCCGGCGTGTAGCCCTGGACCGTGAACGACAGGTCGGCCAAGCCGTTGCGCACGGCGTCGAAGGTGCCCGGGGGGGCCGACACAGCGCGCGGCAGGATGTTGCACTTGACCTTGCCGCTGGTCTTCTTCTCCAGCTCGCCGCACCACTCCTTCTGCGTCTCGGACAGGATGTGCGTCGGCGACAGCCAGCTCGACGCCGTGAGCACGGTCTGCGCCTGGGCCAAACCTGTCGTGGCGAGCGAAGCGACGGCGAAGGCCAGGGCGCGGTGGATCGGGGCAAGGTGCATGAACAGGCTCCAACAAAGGGGAAGAGTGGCAGAAGGGCGAGCGCCCCTCATTGCTGCGATTGTCGAAGTCGCAGCGCCTGCGGGTGCTTGTGGTTTTCCTTGACAGCCGAACCTGCGCCTCTACAACGCAGGCGCGGCCACGGCCCCCAATATGGCCTCGATCGACAGGCCGATGCCGACCAGCCGGTCGTCGCTGCCCAGCGGGCCGTCGATCTCCAGGCCGACCGGCAGGCCCGACGCGGTGAGCCCGGCGGGGATCGACAGACCGGGGATGCCGGCGTTGCTGCCCGGGTCGGTGTTGCGGATGAAGGTGCCGAAGGTGTCGGCCGGTGGGCCGCCGTCGATCGAGACGGTCGAAGAGCCGTTGACGGCATCGATCGGCGCTGCGGCGAGGATCGTCGTCGGGAACAGCATCGCGTCGAGCGCGTTGTCAGCGAAGTAGCTCGCGTACAGCGCCTGCATCTGCGGGCGATGGAGGTTGATCGCATCCGGGTAGGCCGCGCCGAAGGCGTCGGCGAGGATGGCGCCGAACGCGCCTTGCACATCGGGGCTGGCCACCTGCGCGGCGATGTCGGCGACGCTGATGCCGGTGACGCCGGTGGCGGCCAGGTAGGCGGGAATGTCGGCAATCGGTTCGTGCAGTGCAACCTGGAACGACACCAGGTTGTTGAGCGCGGCCAGGCCGGTGGTATCGACGTCGACAAAGACCACGCCCGCGGTGGCGAGCTTGGCGCGCGCTGCGCTCATCACGGTGGCGACCTGGCCTTCCAATCCGGCCCAGAACGAGGCCGGCGTGCCGATGCGCAAGCCGCGCAGGCCGATCGCGGCCGCCATGGCGCGGCCGGTGACCACCGAGTCGAGCAGTGCGATGTCGGCGACGCTGCGTGCCATCGGGCCGACGGTGTCGCGCGTGTGGCTGATCGGCACGACGGCGTTGGTGTTGGTGTAGCGCCGCTGCGCACCGCCATTGCCCACCGATGGCCGCAAGCCGGCGATGCCGCACAGGGCGGCCGGCACGCGCGTCGATCCGCCCGTGTCGGTGCCCAGGCCGGCCGGTGCGATGCGCGCTGAAATCGCTGCGGCCGTGCCGCCCGACGAGCCGCCAGGGATGCGTGTCTTGTCGTACGGGTTCTTCACCGCGCCGGCAAACGACGCGAGGTTGGTGCTGGTGATGCCGAAGGCCAACTCGTGCAGGTTGGACTTGCCGAGCACGATGGCGCCGGCATCGATCAGCCTTTGCAGGCTCGGTGCGTTGGCCGTGGGTTGCACATTGCGCAGCGCCGCCGTGCCGCCGGTCGTCGGCAAGTCTTTCGTGTTGATGTTGTCCTTGACGACGATCGGCAGGCCGGCCAGCGGGCCCAGCGCCGTTCCAGCCGCGCGTGCGGCATCGACGGCGCGAGCGGCGGCCAGCGCGCCGGTTTCGTTGAGCACGATCAACGCATTCAAGTCCGACAAAGCCTTGGCGCGTGCAATCAGCGTGCTGACGTACGCTTCGGCGGAGACCCGGCCGTCGCGGATCGCGGCCACGGCCTGCGTCGCGTCGAGCTTCAGTTGCGCTTCGGTATTGAGCTTGTCGTCATCGCCGCCGCCGCAAGCGGCCAGCCCGGCGCCGAGCCAGGGCGTCGCAGCCAGAGTGCCGGTTCGTTGCAAAAAGCTGCGTCGCTGGATTGCCATGGCGGATCTCCTGAGTGTGTGCCCGCAGCGTAGGAGTCCTGGCCTCGCGGCACCATCCTCGCGAAAGAGGATGCCGCTATCGATCCATGCAGCGCGCCAGCGCCACGCGGTTGTTGATGCCGAGCTTGCGATAGGCGTGGTCGATGTGCGTGCGCACCGTCGTCGGCGAAATGCCCAGGCGGCGCGCGATCTCCTTGTCGGCCAACCCGCTGGCCGCCAGACGCGCCACGTCGCGCTCTCGTGCCGAGAGGCACGCTTCGAGGCCGATGCGCCGCGCCACCAGCGGTTGCGGCGCATCGCCATTGCGGCTGCGCTGTAACGCCGCCACCAGCGCCGGCCGCACCAGATCGAGCAGTTCGAGATCGCCGCGGCTGAAGTCACCGCGCCGCTGGTCGCGCCAGATGCGCATGTCGCCGATGTTGCGCTGGCCGCTCCACGCGTACAGGTTGACGCCCCAATGCAGGCCGTCGCGGGCCAGGAAGTCGTTGAAGAACTCGGTGCGCATCAACTCGCGCTGCGGCATCACGTCGCTGACCCGTACGGCGCTACGGTGCTGCTGCAAGGTCAGCGTGATCGGATCGTGGAACTGGTAGTAGGTGTCGTAGCGCGCCAGGTTGGCACTGTCCATGTGCAGGTGCACGCCGCTGTCGAAGCGCTGTTGACCCGCGTCCCAGACATAGCTGGCATAAAATTGCGCCTGCAGCAGATCGAGCATCAGGCTGCCCACCTGGACGCGGATATCGCGCTCTTCATGAGGCTCGGCCAGTGTCGTCATGACACGGCCCAGCAGCTCGGTCTGGTGCCCGTTGAGGAACATGGCAGGGACTCCCGGTGAAGGTCGGTGCGCGGCGATTGTGCGCCGGATGGACCACTGTCGCGCCCGGGTCACAGCGTACGTAACGACACCCCTGGCGCCGTGCAATGCACCACGATCGGCGTGCAGCACGGCCACCTGCTCGCGGGCCCGCCCCCCGCTTTCGGGGGGCGCGGCGGGGCGGGGAGCTGCCTAGCATCCGCCTTATCCCTTGCAGACGGAACCGCCATGCACTCGACGAAGAACAGCAATGCCGACGACCAGACCCGCATCGACCTGCGCGCTTCCGTGGCGTCGCTCGACGCGGCCGAGGCCGCAGCCGACCCGGCCCGCTTGAGCCAGGCGCTGGCCGAAGTCAGCCGCTGCCACCGTGCCGTAGGCGCGCTGGCAGAAGCCGACTGGTATGCCAAGCGTGGTTTGGCCGTGGCGCGCACCATCGGCGCCGTCGATGCCAGTGTCGATGCGCTGTGCCACCTTGCCGAGCTGGCGCTCGAGCGCGCCGAGCGTCTCGATGAACAAGACGAAACGCGCGGCGCCCACCGCCTGCGCGACGCCGTGCGCGACCACGGCTATGAGGCAGCGCAACTGGCCCGCCACACGGCCGACCCGCAATGGGAAGTGACCGTGCTGCTGCGCGTGGCCGACCTCTTCGACCGCCTCGGCGACCACGAAGACGCGATCGCGCTGCAGTGTCGGGCGATGGGGTTGATGGGCGGCACCGACGTCTTGCCGTCCCAGGCAAAATTGGCCAAAGCGGCCTGACTCAGCGGCGGAGCACCGGCGCCAACGCGACGCCGGTGTGCGTGCCGGCGGCGACGATCTGCTCCGGCGTGCCCGCCGCCACCACGCGGCCACCCGCAGCGCCGCCTTCGGGGCCGAGGTCGATCACCCAATCGGCTTCGGCGATCACATCGAGATCGTGTTCGATGACGATCACGCTGTGCTCGCCGTTCACCAGCCGGTGCAGCACACGGATCAGGCGCTCGACATCGGCCATGTGCAGTCCGACCGTGGGCTCGTCGAGCACGTAGAGCGTGTGCGGCGGCTTCTGGCCGCGGCGTGTCACGTCGTCTCTCACCTTCGACAACTCGGTGGCCGCGGCGTGTCACGTCGTCTCTCACCTTCGACAACTCGGTGACGAGCTTGATGCGCTGCGCCTCGCCACCGGACAGCGTCGGTGACGGCTGGCCAAGGGTCAGGTAACCCAGGCCCACGTCCTTCAACAGTTGCAGCGGGTGCGAGATCGCCGGCATAGAGGCGAAGAACTCGACTGCTTCATCGACTTCCATGCGCAACACGTCGCCGATCGACTTGCCGCGCCAGCTCACTGCCAGCGTCTCCGGGTTGAAGCGCTGACCGTGGCACGACTCGCACGGCACTTTGACGTCCGGCAGAAAGCTCATCTCGATCGTGCGCACGCCCTGGCCTTCGCAAGTCGGGCAGCGGCCTTCGCCGGTGTTGAACGAAAAGCGATTCGGCGCGTAGCCGCGCGCTTTCGCTTCGAGCGTTTCGGCGAAGAGTTTGCGGATAGCGTCCCAGAAGCCGATGTAGGTCGCTGGGCAGGAGCGCGGCGTTTTGCCGATCGGCGTCTGGTCGACTTCGAGCACGCGGTCCACGGCCTGCCAGCCGTCGATGGCCTCGCAGCCCGAGACGGCTGACTTGCCGCGTGATGACACCAGCGCGGCCACGCTGTCTAGCAGCACGTCCCGCGCCAGCGTGCTCTTGCCGGAACCCGAGATACCGGTCACCGCGACCAGGCGCTGCAACGGGAAGCGCACATCGAGTGCCTTCAGGTTGTGCAGCGACGCGCCCGTGACCTGCAGCGCCTTGTCCTTGGCGTGAATCGCGCGCCGCTTTTGCAGTGGGTGCTTCAAGGGGTGCGCGAGAAATCTTCCGGTCACCGATTCGGCAGCGGCCGACAAATCACTCACCGTGCCCTGCGCGACGACGCGCCCGCCGCGCTTGCCGGCCCCGGGGCCGATGTCGATGACATGATCGGCGCGGCGGATCGTGTCTTCGTCATGCTCGACCACGACCAGCGTGTTGCCCTGGCTGCGC